>JAOTYD010000028.1 GCA_029862005.1 Gammaproteobacteria bacterium
GCCCGCGGTCGCTGCCGAGCAACAACAAGTCAGCCGTTCCGCCGGCAAGCTCAAGCTGGATCAGGACACCGATTTGTCGCAGCTGCTAAAGATGCGCGATCCGGTGACTAAAACCAGGCCGAGTGAACCTGAAAACTACGCGGCTTCCGCCGCGAAACAAGACCTCGACGGTATCGCGAATCGACACGACCAGTTATTCGAAATCTATGATGCGGATGTGGCACTGATATCCGACATCGATGGCGATGGTTATCACCACGCCATCAACGTCTACTTTGACGTGGATGTCAGTTATGACAGCGCCGCGGTTTACGCCAAGCTTTATCTTAGTCGTGAAGGCGAACCCTGGAGTCAGTACTACACCACCGATCTGTTTACGATTTACGGCGATGATGTAGCCGACGCCTACGAGGTGGAAACCGAACTGCTCGAGGGGTACCCGCCTGGGTATTACGATGTGCTGGTCGAGATTTACAGCCTGGACCATGCCTACATGGTGGCCAGTGAAGTGCTCGACTATTACTACCTCGGCAGAGACGTCATGATCGAGGATCGCTCCTGGGATGAACCTTACGAGGATTATCATTCCCACGGCGCCGGCAGTATCGCATCCCTCCTCTTGTTTTTCCTGATCATCCAGGTCGTGATCGCAGCCAGGGGAGCCCTCGCGTTATCCCCCTGTAAAAAAAGCGAAAAATATAATAAGAAAAGGCTTCCCTGAGCTGCGGTCCATTATCAGTATGTCATCCCGCGGTTAAGCCGCGGGATCCATTCTTTCGCGATGAGATTGAATCAGATTCCGGCTTTGGCCAGAATGACTGCAGGGGGACCATTATTTCGGGACTTCGCGCTGGAAACGTTCACTTAACAATTGCACGATTGCCTTGTAGTCATCTCTGCTGGCCCATCCCAGTGAAATGATCTTTTCCTTGACCTTACCGTCCGTGAGCACAGTCAACGTGACCGAACGTATCGAACCCTCGGCTCGATAAATATTCTCGGCGGGGTAAAAGCTGCCGCAATACAGGCCCTTTTCATCGAGCACCAGGCGGGGTGCAGTCCAACGCTTGCGTGCATAATGCAGCGCCATCAAGCTGGTGATAGCGAATACGATGTAGTGCGGCAACACCGGTGGCCAGGCCCAGACGCCCAGCAGGTAAAGCAACACCGGCGCAAACGCAATATTCAGAGCCATGTGAATCAGGCGAGGTTTACTCGAGTAATAAAGATGCGTTGCCTCGTCACTCATTGCAGTCGCCACCTTAGTTGCTCAAATCCGGCGCAGCCTGCAGGTGTCGGGATATACCTTAATCGCGGGCACCTGGTTCTGGCCCAATTCGCGTTGCAGGTTCTCCCAGTAACGCGGCGTCAGCAGGTCGCCATGGATTTTACGAAAAATCTGGCGTTGTTCCCTGTCACGAATACACAATCCGGCTTCAATTTCCTCTGGAAGGAAAATAATCCCGTCCTCGAAGTACCAGTCAGGTATGTCTTCCTCACCATCGATGCGATCGAGGTTACTGCGTATCTTGACGTCGACGAAGTCTTCCAGCGCGTCGTAGTCGAACAGGTAAACCTTGAGAAAATGGCTGACACCATAATTGCGAGCGTCAAGATCCTTGTTGAAGATATTAGCAGCAGCATTGTTCTTGATGCAGTCACCGAGACTTTCGACGACGATGCGGACCTCTCTGTCGCCGGCATTTTCGAGAAAAACCGGCAGTGGCGTCATGCGCGGTTGTACGATCAGGTACTTGAACACAACCGTATTTGTCTGTAGCGATACGGTGTCGCTCGCTTCGACCAGTAATTCATCAAGCAGACTTTTCGAGAACAGCGCATTTTCGAGTGCAATGTTGAAGTAGATAATGTTGTCGAGCATGCTGCCGGTGCGATTGATTTCGTGCACACGGCTATATTTTTCCTTGACCGAGTCGATGCCTTCGAATTCGCCCCACTTGTATCCGTCGGTCGGGTGATTTCGAATTACTTTCAGGTTATAGGCCGAATTCGGTCCGGCAAAGCCGATTGCAACCGTGCCGCGTTCCCCGATCGCAATTTCGAATACGCCGCCACTGGTCTCAAGCTCCTGCTTGATTTCCTGCATCACGGCAACCTTGCCGACATGGTTGTAGCCGATGGTCGAGTAATTTAGACCGAGGGCGCGATGCGGCATCAGCGAATGCAGATAGGCGCTCAGTTCATGGTAGTAGCGCGTGGTGACATGAAAATTTGCCAGGGTCGAGCTGAACAAGTTGTGCGCGAGATGCTCGTCGAGAATAACCGCGTCGCAATAGATACCTTCCGGACCGTTTAACAGTGCGATCATCAGTGGTGCGAAATCCCCGTCCACGAATTCTATTCTGCCAACCAGATAGGCACCGCGATTACGATAAAAACCGGCATCGATCATTTCCAGGTTTTCGATAATGCTGCCACGACGACTGGCGAAGCGATTAATGCGCCCGGTGATCGCCGAACTATCACTTGAAATATCGCGGTAGGGTATTGAAAATCCGGGCACTTCGTTGAGGATTTGTTCGATCTGGACAGGGTCGACCTGATCCCTGACGGAAAAGTGTTTCAGCAAGGCCACCGGGTACTTATCGTTGCTTTCGGCGAACCCGAGTGATGAGTATTCTACCGGCTTCCACTCGTCCCGATACACGATACGCCGGATCGAGTGCATGAACGCGTAGGCAACGTCGGACTCGTACCGGTTCTCGACCATGCGCCAGAAATGGTCCTCGAGCTGGTTCAGAAAGCTGGCGTCCACGGAAATATTGGGCTGAATCGCCTGCAGGTAGGCTCCCATGCGGTGAATATAAGAACTATACAGCGACAGACGATGACGACTTAACCAAATCGAGGTGCTGTGATGCTGTTGTTCAAACGCGGCCTTGGCCTGGTAGGGCACTTCGAGAAACTCCCGGTAAAACCGCTCAAACTCGCCGAGCACCCAGTCGGCCGTAATCCGAATGCGGTTCTCTCGATTGCTCGCGCCGATCAGTCGGAAAGTGAACTGTTCCAGGTTCATGCCTGCGCTTGTCTTCCCGCCCCGGATCTGCTGTCTGTTTTAGTCGGGAAAATCATCGAAGTGGTTAACCAGGTTTCCGATGCCGGGAATCGACACCTGGATTTCGGTACCGGGTTTCATCGTGCGAGCACCGACCGAGGTGCCACAGCAGATCAGGTCACCGGGAACCAGGGTCTGGTACTCTGAAATCATCGCGACAATTTGCTGCGGGCTATAAATCATGTCGCTAACAGGATAATCCTGGCGGGTTTCGCCATCCTGGATCGCAAGTATATTGAGTTCACCCGGATCGATATCCGTGGTGATACAGGGACCGAGCGGGGTGAAGCTGTCGAAACCTTTACTGCGGGTCCACTGTTGAAAGGCCTTGTCTTCGAACAAAAACTCGATCGCAGTCACGTCGTTGACACAGGTATACCCGAAGATATGCTCATCCGCCTGTGCGGCTGTAATTTCGCGGCATTGACTGCCTATGACGATACCAAGCTCAGCCTCGAAGATGACGCGACCGCTATGGCCGCGTGGGCGATAAATGGTTTCACCAGGACCGATAACACTGGATACCGGCTTCATGAAGTAAAGCGGTGTCGTGGGAATGGCTTGACCTTCCGCCTCGGCACGTTCGTGGAAATTATTCCACAACGCGAGAATCGAATTCGGTTTATAGGGTGCAAGCAGTTGAACTGCGGATAGCGAGACAGTTTCTCCGCTTAACACCGGCTGCTCGAACAGATCATTGCTGCAGATGGCAATAGTGTCGCCATCGAGCATGCCCCGGTGTGTTTTATCATTCCAGTTGAAGCGTACCCAGCTTGTCATAACGTTTTTTCCAAGTCTTTGATCGAGAGGGCGCGCAATCTAACACAGGATTGGCTGAATTTAAATTTGGAATAAGCACGAATAAGCCGCGAGATGAAACCAATGATAAAAATATTGTATATGCATTAATACGATAATTAATCCCGACAATATGACTGTCACCATGGACGCCAGCATAATCTTTGACGTAGAATGCGCCGGTTTTTTCTTCCCTGAAATCTGTGAGGTTAATGATGAAAGTTTGCGTAGTGGGAGCGGGCGCAATCGGTGGCATGATGGCGGCGAAGCTGGCGCAGGCGGGTCACGAGCTGTCGGTTATCGCGCGCGGCGCGCATCTCGATGCGATTCAGACCAACGGTTTGAAATATATTGAAAACGACGCAGAGCTGGTCATTACCGATATTTTTGCGACCGCCGAGATGGCAGAAGTAACCGGTCAGGACCTGGTTTTGCTGGGCGTCAAGGCACACCAGATCGAACCGATCGCCGACAAGCTGATGGGCATGCTTTCTGACACCGGAGTTATCGTAACACTGCAAAACGGTATTCCCTGGTGGTACTTCCAGAAACTACCCGGCGACTACCAGGACCGCATTGTACGCACCGTGGATCCCGACGGCGCCATCGCTGCTGCAATCGATCCCGACCGGGTCATCGGCTGTATCGCATTTCCGGCGGCGACGATCGATGCACCCGGTGTGATCCGGCATATCGAGGGTAACCGGTTTCCGGTTGGCGAGCTCGATGGTTCCGAATCCGAGCGGGTGCAATCGATTTGTTATGCTTTCGTCGAGGCCGGATTCAAGTCATTCGTGCTGCCCGATATCCGCTCGGAAATCTGGCTCAAGCTGTGGGGCAACCTGTCCTTTAATCCGATCAGTGCGCTGACGCACGCAACGCTCGTGGATATCTGCCAGTTTCCACAAACCCGCGCACTGGCGACACAGATGATGACTGAAGCACAGCAGATTGCCGAAAAACTCGGTGCCAGTTTCCGGGTTTCGCTGGACCGGCGTATCGATGGCGCGGAGAGCGTCGGCAAGCATAAAACTTCGATGCTGCAGGATCTCGAAGTCGGCAAAGCCCTCGAAATCGACGGCATGCTGGGCGTGGTGATCGAGTTGGGAGAACAAACCGACACGCCGACGCCCGCGATCAACACGGTGTTCGCGTTGGTCAGCCTGCTCAACAAAACCGCTCAGGACGAAGGAATCAAGATAGTGGGCCAGCCGGCCTGATTAAATTAAATCGATGCTTTGAACGCGGGCATCAACGTGACATCATTAAAGACGTGCCCCGGGCGGCGCGTTTTTTTTTGCAAATAGAATAATCTGGAATACGATATACCAAAATTTTTCCGAGGCGGGGTAGCGAAACGATGAAAATACACGAGTACCAGGGCAAGGAAATACTGCGCGAATACGGGGTTGCAGTTCCCATTGGGAAAGCCTGTTTTTCGGTCGATGATGCGGTTGCTGCTGCCGAGTCAATGGGGGGTGACAAGTGGGTCGTGAAGGCGCAGATCCATGCCGGCGGGCGCGGTAAAGGCGGTGGTGTGAAGCTTGCCGACAGTCTCGACGAAGTCCGCGCGCATGCTGACGATATCCTCGGAATGACGTTGATTACCCACCAGACCGGGCCCGAAGGCAAGGAAGTCAAACGTCTGCTGGTGGAACAGGGTGCGCCGATCAAGGATGAACTCTATCTCGGCCTGGTGGTGGATCGTGCAACCCAGCGCGTCACCGTGATGGCGAGTTCGGAAGGTGGTACCGAAATCGAAACCGTGGCCGAGGAAACCCCTGAATTGATTCACAAGGTCTCGATCGATCCGAAGTCCGGAATTACCGAAGCTGAGGCCGAAGGGCTTGCCAGCAAGATTGGCATTCCCGCCGAACTGGTAAGTGATGCCGGAAAATTGATCCAGGCGCTCTACCAGGCGTTCTGGGATAAAGATGCCTCGCTTGCGGAGATCAATCCACTAGTCGTCACCGAAGACGGCCGCGTAATGGCGCTCGATGCCAAGATGAACTTCGATGAAAGCGCCATGTACAGACATCCGGAGCTCGAGGCGTTGCGTGATCTCGATGAAGAGGATGCGGATGAAATAGAAGCTTCCAAGTTTGGTCTGAATTACATCTCGCTCGACGGCACAATTGGTTGCCTGGTCAACGGTGCGGGTTTAGCGATGGCGACGATGGATATCATCAAGCTGTACGGCGCATCGCCGGCTAATTTCCTCGATGTCGGCGGTGGTGCCACCACCGAGCAGGTGACCGAGGCCTTCAAAATTATGCTCAAGAATTCAAATCTCAAGGCCATCCTGGTTAATATCTTTGGCGGTATTATGCGTTGCGACGTGATCGCCGAGGGCCTGGTTAATGCTGCGCGTGAGGTTGACCTTTCGGTACCTCTCGTCGTACGCCTCGAGGGCACCAACGTCGAAAAGGGACAGAAAATTCTCGCCGACTCGGGTATTTCGGTCATCAATGCGACCACCATGGCCGACGCGGCCGAGAAAGTGGCTGCGGCCGCAGCAGGAGCCTAAGCATGTCGATTCTGATCAATAAAGATTCACGCGTCGTCACCCAGGGTATTACTGGCAAGACCGGCACGTTCCATACTCACCACTCGATCGAATACGCTTATGGCAAGCAATGCTATGTAGCCGGGGTAACGCCCAAAAAAGGCGGGCAGGTAGTCGAAGGTGTGCCGGTTTATGACACCGTGGCCGAGGCCAAAGCCGAAACCAATTGCAATGTCTCGGTGATTTACGTACCGCCCCCGTATGCCGCAGCCGCAATCGACGAGGCGGTTGAAGCCGGAATCGAGGTGGTGATCTGCATTACCGAAGGCATTCCGGTCAAGGATATGATTCTGACCCGCGATCGCATGCAAGGTTCGAGCACGATCCTGGTGGGCCCGAATTGCCCGGGTGTGATCACGCCGGAAGAGTTGAAAATCGGCATCATGCCCGGTTACATACACAAGAAAGGTCGCGTCGGCGTGGTGTCGCGTTCGGGCACGCTAACCTACGAAGTAGTGGATCAACTGACTAAACTGGGGCTCGGGCAATCCACCTGCGTCGGTACCGGCGGTGACCCGGTCAACGGGCTCAAGCACCTCGACGTAATGAAGATGTTCAATGACGACCCCGACACCGACGGCGTTGTCATGTGTGGTGAAATCGGCGGTACCGATGAAGAAGCCTGCGCCGCATGGATCGCAGACAATATGACCAAGCCCGTGGTCGGCTTCATCGCCGGTGTTACCGCGCCTCCGGGCAAGCGCATGGGGCATGCCGGGGCGATTATTGCCGGTGGCAAAGGCACCGCTGATGAAAAAATCGCCGCGCTCGAAGCCGCCGGCGTCAGCGTAACGCGAAATCCGTCGGATATGGGCAAACTGATGCAGGAAGCGCTGCAAAATTAATGTGCCGATGAAAATAACTTTACAGCTGCCGCTTTGGTGGTTTAAGGTTGCGATTGGTATATTGTATACCAGAAAATAATAGATTAAGGCCCGATTCAATTAAGGGCTGGATAATCACGAAAATGGTTCGTCTCTGCGTTTAAAAAGTGGTATACGGATCGGCCCGGGACTGAATACCGGTTTCGGGTAGTCAGGTTTTTACCCAAGGATCTGGCAAAGGGTGTCTCTGAAATCTCCAGTGCAGGGACATTTAGTTTGGATCGCAATCGATCCTTATAATTTTGAGGAGCAATTTAATGTTAAAAACACAACACACTCTCAGGAAAGTGGTCTGTGCGCTGGGCGTCAGTGCCATTCTCGCGGGTATGCCGGTTCTCGGACATGCCTGGGAACCGCAGAAACCGGTTGAATTCGTCGTCATGGCGGGTAAAGGCGGTGGTGCGGACAAGGCGGTCAGGCTGCTGCAAAGTATTATTGCATCGGAAAATATGGCGCCGGTACCGTTTACCCCCGTCAACAAGCCGGGTGGATCGGGTGCAGAAGCCCTGGTTCATCTAAACGGTAAGAAAGGTGACAACCACACCATCATGTTTACCCTGAACAGCTTTTACACCACACCTCTGCGTCAGCCGGGACTTGGCGTCGATATCTCGACTTTTACGCCGATTGCGCGCATGGCCGAAGATACCTTTCTGCTGTGGGTCCATTCCGACCGTGACGATATCAAGGATGTTGCTGATTTTGTCAGGGCGGCCAGGAGCAAGGGTAGCGACTGGATTATGGCCGGAACCGGCAAGAACTCGGAAGACAACCTGTTAACCGATTTCCTCAACACTGCCTACGACCTGAACATGAAATACGTCCCTTACAAGGGTGGCGGCAAGGTCGCGAAGGAACTGGCAGGAAAGAACGCCGATTCGACCGTGAATAATCCTTCCGAGCAGCTGGGCTTCTACGAAGCCGGTACCACCAAGGCGCTGGCGGCATTCACCGATGATCGTTTACCGCTGTTCCCGAATGCACCCACCTTCAAGGAAATGGGCTACGACATGGTTTACTACATGCAGCGTACCGTGGTTGGCGCGCCCGGCATGAGCAAGGAAGCGGCGGACTACTACCGTGATCTTTTTACCAGGGTGTTCAATTCAGCGAAATGGCAGGAATACCGCACCAAGAAGAGCCTGCAGGGTGACCTGCTAACCGGTGATGCGCTGATGGCCTACTGGAAGAGGGAACGGGACGTGCACGAAGCCATGCTAAAGAAAATGGGCGCTATCAAGTAGGCCCTGGCTAAAAAATCAAAAGGTAGATAGGGGGGGCCCGATCATGACAGTTAGAACCGCCGAATTGTTGATGGCAATAATGATGGGGGTCTTCTCTATTTACCTGATGGTTAAAAGCGCCGAGCTTCCGATCGGCTGGATCGAAGAAGAGGGGCCCGGTGGCGGCACCTGGCCTTTTTGGCTCTCCGCCATCATGCTGGCCTCATGCGTCGGGATCCTTTTCAACTGGGTCCGCAAGAAGGGCCCAATCGCTACCTCGACAAAAACTTATATCGAAAGCCATGTGCTTGGTGATGTCGCCGCGGTAGCGGCTGCGCTAATTGTTACGGTCGCGCTGTTCTCCGTTATCGGTATTTATGGCGCGCTACCGTTATTTTTGATCTTTTATATCCGTTTTCTGGGTAAGCACTCCTGGGCGCTAACGGCGACCCTGACCGTGGCGATACCCGTGCTTATCTTTTATTTCTTCGAAATTACCCTGAAGATTATTCTGCCCAAAGGGATTACCGAACCCCTTTTCCTACCTTTGTACAAGATCTTCTTGTAAATGTTCTTTAATCCTGGACTCAGAGCAGAGGCAGTAACATGTTAGAAATTCTAGGACTACTGGCGCAAGGTTTTGTCATCGTTTTTGAACCGCAAAACCTGTTGCTGATAATCGCCGGCTGTGCGCTCGGGCTGTTTATCGGCGCGATGCCGGGGCTCGGTTCGGTCAACGGTGTTGCTATACTTTTACCGCTGACTTTCCTGGTGCCGCCAACCGGTGCGATTATTTTCCTGGCCGCGATTTACTACGGGGCCATGTACGGCGGCGCAATTTCATCGATCATGCTCGGAATTCCCGGCGCCTCGACCGCGGTCGCGACCACCTTCGACGGCCGCCCGCTGGCGAAACAGGGCCTGGCGGACAAGGCCCTGATCGGTGCCGCAGTCGCCTCCTTTGTCGGCGGTTCGATCTCCGTCGTGTTATTTACTTTTTTCGCACCGCCGCTGGCCCACGTTGCGCTGGTGTTCGGTGCCCCCGAAGAGTTCGCGCTGATGATGCTTGCGTTTGCAACCTTTGTTGGCCTGGGTGGCGATGATATTTTCAAGACCCTGTTTTCGATTTGCATCGGCCTGGTATTAAGCGCAGTTGGATTCGATATCATCTCCGGCGAACCGCGCCTGGTATTGTGGGATATCACCGGCTTCCTGCACGGGGTCAATTTCCTGGTGCTCGCGATCGGTATTTACGGCATCGGCGAGATGCTGTGGACGGTCGAAGAACACGCGCTCGGCGGTGGCAAGAGCATGCTGTCGGAAGCGACCGTATCGGTGAAGCGGACCGTTTCAGCGCTGAGAGAACTGGTTGTAACCTGGAAATCAACCGTGATGGGTTCGTTCCTGGGGTATTTTGTCGGCATCCTGCCGGCCGCCGGCGCCACCCCCGGTTCGCTGATGGCTTACGGCATCGCCAAGCAGATTTCGAAAGAGCCGGAAAAATTCGGCGAGGGTGCAATCGAAGGCGTTTGCGCGCCGGAAGCCGCCAACAACGCGGCCAGTACCGGTTCAATGCTGCCGATGCTGACGCTCGGAATCCCGGGCTCGCCGACCACCGCAATACTGCTCGGCGGCATGGTTATCTGGGGTCTGGAGCCCGGCCCGCGTCTGTTTGTCGATCACAGCGAGTTCGTTTGGGGGCTGATCGCGTCGCTCTATGCCGCCAACCTGTTTACGCTGCTGATCAACATCGCCTTTATCCCGGTGTTCATCAAGGTGCTGAAAACCCCGTTTACGATCCTGGCGCCGATCATTTTTACGCTGTGCCTGATCGGTGGCTATGCGCCGACCCAGGACATGCACGACGTCTGGTTGATGATCGTGTTCGGTATCGTCGGTTACCTGATGCGTAAGCTCGATTATCCGCTCGCGCCCGCGGTGCTGGCGATCGTACTGGGACCCCTGGCGGAACCCGCGCTGCGCCAGTCGCTGATTATCAGCGAGGGCTCGTTCATGATTTTCTTCGAACGGGTCTACGCCGGCCCGATCATGGTTGTCGCGCTGATCCTGTTGTTTCTGCCGTTGTTCAAGAAAGCCTACGTTAGGATCCGTAAGCCTCGGGCGGCAGCGGAATAGGTGGTCCGGATCATGTTAAGCGCAATCAACAGGGCCTCACGATGAGCTTAAGTGGCATTGTTCCGCTCGAGCCATCCAGGGGGCTCAAGACCCGGGTCTACGAGGCGCTGCGTGAATTGATCGGGCACATGGATATTTACTCCAGCAAGGATCCGATCCGATTAGACGAGCGCGCCCTCGGCGAACAGCTGGGCGTAAGCCGCACACCGGTGCGCGAGGCAATCTCGCGGCTCGAACAGGAAGGTATCGTCGAAAACATAGCGCGTCGCGGTGCCTTCGTGGTGCGCAAGAGCAAGCGTGAAATACTCGATATCGTCGAAGTCTGGGCCGCGCTCGAAAGCATGGCCGCTCGCCTGGCAAGCAGTCGTGCCAGCGATGATGAGATTTCGCAATTGCGCAAGAATTTCGCTTCTTTTGACGGTGAAGAGGCGCGCGCGCACATCGATGAGTACTCGGATACCAACATCGAGTTTCATCAGACCATTATCAGGCTGGGCCATTCCGAGTTGATCACGCAGATGGCAGACCAGCTGTTTTTTCACATGCGCGCGATTCGCGCGAGCACCATCAAGGATCGCGACCGTGTAGCCCAGTCAATTATGGATCACACTCGCATTATCGAGGCGATCGAAGAACGGGACGCCTACCATGCCGAGCAGCTGGTCAGGGACCATGCGCTCGAACTGGCGAAACATATTGAACGCTATGTCGATTACCTGGATTAACGAATTTTATCGAGCCACCAAGCTTGGCTCCAGGTAACAAACCACGGCCTGGTCACAATGATTTTCGAACCGGCTAATTAAATCAAACGAGGTAGAGAGAAATGTCAACAGTAGCTGAAAAACCACCGGTATCGGATACCGCCACGGATACCCTGAAGGTAAAAACCAAGGATGGATCGGTTATATCCGGTGGTCACCTGGTCGCCAAGGCCCTGAAGGCCGAGGGCGTCGACACCATATTCACGCTGTGCGGCGGACATATCATCGATATTTACGATGGCTGCCTGGACGAGGGTATACGCATTGTTGACGTGCGCCATGAGCAAACCGCCGCGCACGCCGCTGATGGTTATGCGCGCCAGACCGGCAAGCTCGGCTGTGTCGTTACCACCGCCGGGCCGGGTTGCACCAATGCAGTTACCGGTGTTGCCACCGCGTTTCGCTCGGAAAGCCCGATTCTGCACATCGGTGGGCAAAGTTCTTTAAGCCAGCACAAGATGGGCTCGCTGCAGGATCTGCCGCACGTCGACATGATGACGCCGATCACCAAGTTTGCTTCGGGAGTATTCTCAACCGAGCGCGTTGCCGACATGGTATCGATGGCGGCACGCGAATGTTTCAACGGCGCCTATGGTCCATCCTACCTCGAAATTCCGCGAGATATCCTGGACCGTGAAATTCCAATCGAGTCAGCCGTTATCCCCGAACCCGGTTCATACCGGGCATCGGTCAAATCGATCGGCGATCCGGCCGATATTGAAAAGCTCGCGGATATCCTGGTCAAGGCCAAACGTCCGGCGGTGCTGCTCGGGCAGCAGGTCTGGGCATCGCAAGGGCAAGAGGCCGCGATCAGTTTCGTGCGCTCGCTCGATATTCCAGCCTACATGAATGGCGCCAGCCGGGGTATGCTGCCGCAGGGCGATCCGCATCACTTCGATCGCACCCGCAGCGATGCATTTAAAGAGGCCGACGTTATCTTGATCGTCGGTACGCCTTTCGACTTCCGCATGGGCTACGGCAAGCGTATATCCAGCGCGGCGACGCTGGTGCAAATCGATCAGAGCTATGCCACCGTCGGCAAGAATCGTGACATCAGCCTTGGATTAGCCGGCGATCCCGGTTCGATCCTGGCTGCCGTGGAGCAGGCTGCCTCCGGTCGCATCGACGATGGTGCCAAACAGGAGCGCCAGAAATGGATGGCCCGGTTGCGTGATATCGAGGCCACCAAGCTGGAAAAACTGATGCCGATGTTTACCACCGATCAAAGCCCCATTCACCCTTATCGTCTTGCCTACGAGATCAATGAGTTCCTCGGCAAAGATACGATTTACATCGGTGATGGCGGTGACATCGTGACCATTTCCGCACAGGCGGTGCGCCCGCGCAATCCAGGGCAGTGGATGGATCCGGGTGCGCTGGGATCGCTGGGTGTCGGCACCGGCTTCTCGATGGCGGCCAAGCTCGCGCATCCGAACAAGGAAGTTGTCTGTCTCTACGGCGATGGCGCTTTCGGCATGACCTCCTTTGACATGGAGACCGCACAACGCTTTGGCGCACCTTACCTCGCCGTGATCGGCAATAACTCGGCAATGAACCAGATTCGTTACGGGCAACTCGCCAAGTACGGCCAGGACCGCGGCGACGTCGGTAACAAGCTCGGCGATGTACCGTTTTCAAAGTTCGGTGAAATGATCGGCGGTTATGGTGAAGAAGTACACGAAGCCAAAGATATCCAGCCCGCGATGCAGCGCGCGCGTGAAGCGATTGCCAAAACCGGTAAATGCGCGGTCGTAAATGTCTGGGTTGACCCGAATGAATACGCGCCGGGTACCAAGGCGCAAACCATGTACAAGTAACAGATTTCAGAAACAATCGAACGTTTATCAGAGGTAAGTAATGTCGAAGGCTCTAGACCATATAAAAATCCTGGATTTCACCCACGTCCAGTCTGGCCCCACTTGTACCCAGCTGCTCGCGTGGATGGGTGCCGACGTGATCAAGGTGGAACGCCCCGGTGTCGGTGATGCAACCCGCAAGCAACTGGTTGACGTGGAGGGTTCAGACAGTCTCTATTTCACGATGCTGAATCACAACAAGCGTTCGCTGACGCTGAACTCCAAGACGGAAAGCGGCAAAGAGGTACTGGAGCGGCTGGTCAAGACCTGCGACGTGCTGGTGGAAAATTTTGCCCCCGGCGCGCTCGATCGCATGGGTTTCAGCTGGGAGCGTATCCAGGAACTGAACCCGCGCATGATCATGGCGTCGGTGAAAGGATTCGGACCCGGACCATACGAAGACTGCAAGGTTTATGAAAACGTCGCGCAGTGTGCGGGTGGCTCAGCCTCGACGACCGGTTTCCGCGACGGTCTGCCGCTGGTAACCGGCGCTCAGATCGGCGACTCGGGAACCGGACTGCACCTGGCATTCGGTATTTGCGCCGCGCTACTCCATCGTGAAAAAACCGGGCGCGGACAGCGCGTGCTGGCGCCGATGCAGGACGGCGTATTGAACCTGTGCCGGGTCAAGTTGCGCGACCAGCAGCGTCTCAAGGCCGGGCCGCTCAAGGAATACTCGCAATACGGTGAAGGTATTCCGTTTGGCGAAGCCACACCGCGTGCCGGTAACGATTCCGGAGGCGGTCAGCCGGGCCGCATCCTCAAATGCAAGGGCTGGGAAACCGATCCCGATGCGTACACCTACTTCATCACCCAGGCGGCGGTATGGCAGAAAATCTGCGACGTGATCGGCAAACCCGAATGGAAGGAGCACCCGGACTACGCCACCCCACCGGCGCGCTTGCCTCATCTGAATGAAGTTTTCGGTGCCATCGAGGAGTGGACCATGACCAAGACCAAGTATGAAGTCATGGAAATCTGCAACCCGCTGGATATCCCGGTAGGGCCGATCCTGTCGATGAAAGAATTGGCCGAGGAACCGTCGTTGCGTGAAACCGGCACTATCGTCGAGGTCGACCATCCCGAGCGTGGGCCCTACCTGTCGGTGGGCTGCCCGGTCAAATTGTCAGACAACGATGTTGTCGTCGAACGCTCACCGCTACTCGGAGAACATTCGGACGAGATTCTGAGCGAGGTGCTCGGCTACAGCGCGGATGAAATCGCCGCTTTAAGAGAAGCAGGCGCCGTTTAAGCAAAGTGCCCGGCGCGATCACTGCCGCGCCAGCACAAAGGAGAGAGAAATGAGATTAATCGTTCATGGCCAGCAGGCGTATGGCAAGTCTGTACTCGAAGCCATCCTGGACAAGGGGGTGGACGAGGTGGTTGCAGTTTACAGTGCGCCCGACAAGGAGGGCAGGCCGCTGGATCCGCTGAAGGAATACGCACTGGAGCAGGAATTACCCGTTTACCAGCCTGAATCCTACCGAAATCCCGAGATCTGGGAGCAGCTGGCAAGTCACGAAGCAGATTTGTGCGTGATGGCCTACGTCCTGTTGTTCGTGCCTGAAGAGGCGCTTAACGTGCCGAAATACGGATCGATCCAGTACCATCCATCATTGCTGCCCTGGCACAAGGGGCCGAGCTCGATCAACTGGCCGATCATCATGGGCAAGGAAAAAACCGGCCTGTCGATCTTCTGGCCGGACAATGGCCTCGATACCGGGCCGATAATGCTGCAAAAGGAAGTCGATATCGGGCCCGACGATACGCTGGGATCGATTTACTTCGACAAGCTGTACCCGCTTGGCGTTGACGCCATGCTCGAGTCAATCGAACTGGTTCGTGGCGGCAATGCGCCGCGCGAGGTTCAGGATCCCGACGCAGGCAGCTACGAAGGCTGGTGCCGCAAGGAAGACGTCCACATCGACTGGAGCAAGGGCACGGATGAAGTTTATAACCTGATTCGCGGGGCCAATCCGCAGCCAGGCGCCTGGACCACTTTTAACGGCAGCGAGCTCAAGATTTTTGACAGCCGCAAAGCTGACGGCAGTGGTGAACCGGGCAGCGTACTCTCGATCGACGATGGCGGTGCCGTGGTGGCGACCGCGGACGGCGCCATTCGCGTTATGAAAGTTCGCGCCGATGCAGGCAAGGTGCCGGTGCCGGAATACGCGGCATCTGCAGGTCTCGAAACGGGCTCGAAACTGGGCAGCTGAAGTCCGTGCGCTTGCCGTAAAAATACATGAAGACCGGTGTACCGGTCTGAGGATAGAAGCATGAGTGACATCGAAATTGCGCGCGCGGCCGCGGACAAGATTCATATCAATGACGGTGGCCTGATTCAGGGTCTATTCTAAATGCGAGGTAAAGTCGAATGATCAAGAATATCCTGGTACCTCTGGATGGAACAGAACGCAGCGCAGACGTGCTGGATACCGCGATGGTTATCGCCAGGCGGTTCGACGCACACATCAAGGCAGTGCACGTACGAGAACATACCAGTGAACCGTACATGTTCAGTGGTATGCCGGCGGCCTACCGCGAGGAGTTCGCCCGCATGAGTAGCAAGGCCGTGGACTCGGTAGTTGATACGGTACGCGAGCAGTTCAAGAATTTTTGCACTGTGGGCAAAGTCAAGGTAACCCGGAAACCGTCGAAGTCTGCCGGCATAACTGCCTCGTTGCACATTCTTGAAGGTGATGCGGAATCTGTGCTCGATCGGGAATCTCGCCTGGTCGACGTGATCGCGATGTCCCGACCAACGAAACACCGAATCGGTGGACCTGCTGTTGGTCAACTGCACGAATCACTGATGATGCATTCGGGTAGACCGGTGCTGATCGTGCCCCCCGCTCCCGAGTGGCAGGCGCATCGTGTCGAACACGCCGCGATCGGCTGGAACGATAGCGTCGAAGCGAGCAGGGCGCTGGCCCTGACCCTGCCGTGGTTGACGCAAATGAAAAAAGTCTCGGTGCTGGTATCAAAGAAACGCGAAGCGGGTGTCGGTGAAGTAGTCGATTATCTGAAGCAACATGGTTGCAGGGCCGATTATCATGTAATAGGTAAAAAGGGCACCAACGTCGGTAAAAACATGTTGGGTACCTGCGCCGATATCGGTACCGAATTCCTGGTGGTTGGCGGATTCAGCCACACCCGAACCCGCCAACGGCTGTTCGGCGGTGTCACCAGTTACTTGTTGAGCAATACCGATATCATCACCGTGATGGCGCATTGATGCTTGGTTGTGGCGCAATCACATGTTTTTGCTCGCTCCTCCTTGGGTTAAACTTTGCCCCGCTCGACAAGAGCGGGGATACTTGTTAAGCACTGCCTAACTCGAGAGGATTTATATGTCACAGCCTGAGCCCAATTCCGACCCGGTTGACAATCGCAAGCAGCGCCGCCGCGGCAAGACTAAGGGCAGGGTGGTTGATCTTAACGCGCTGCTCGAAGTGCAGAGCCTACTGGGTGACGAATCACGTGCGCGCGACCTGTTGATCGAACACCTGCACAAGATTCAGGACAACTACGGGCATTTGTCAGCCGCACACCTGGTAGCACTGGCCCACGAAATGCGCCTCGCCACCACCGAGGTCTACGAAGTAGCAAGCTTTTACCATCATTTTGATGTGATTCGGGAAGGCGATATTGCGCCACCGTCCTTAACCGTGCGCGTCTGCGATTCGGTCAGCTGCGAAATGGCCGGTAGCGAATCCCTGATCGCCGCACTTGAATCCTCACTAGGTGACGGTGTGCGCGTGCAGCGCGTTCCCTGTGTTGGCCGTTGTGACAAGGCGCCGGTCGCGGTGGTCGGTCAGTACACGGTCGACAATGCAACCGATGACGCGGTTAAATCCGCCGTCGACGCCGGCAATACCACCCAATCCATGCCGGATGACAGCATCGATTTCGATGCCTATCGGGCGAGTGGCGGTTACCAGTTGTTTGACAGGTTGCTCGGCGGCGACATCAGCGGTGACACAATTATCGAGGCGCTCGAGGGCACGCAATTGCGGGGTCTCGGTGGTGCCGGCTTTCCGGTTGGGCGCAAGTGGGGGATCCTGCGCGATCAACCCGCGCCGCGCCTGTGCGCGATCAATATCGACGAGGGTGAGCCGGGGACCTTTAAAGACCGCTTCTATATGCTCTCCGATCCACACCGCTTTCTCGAGGGCATGCTGATTGCAGCCAGGGTTATCGGAATCAACGCCTGCTATATTTATATCCGCGACGAATATCCATCGGTCATTCAGATCCTCAAACTTGCGGTCGATGACCTGGTTAAAAAATCCGGCTACGAACTGCCATTGATAGAAATACGGCGTGGCGCGGGTGCCTACATCTGCGGTGAAGAATCGGCGATGATCGAGTCGATCGAAGGCAAGCGCGGCATGCCGCGATTACGTCCGCCTTACGTTGCCGAGGTGGGACTTTTCGGTCGGCCGACGCTCGAGCACAACTGTGAATCGCTGTTCTGGATTCGCGACATAATCGAGAAGGGTTCCGAATGGTTCGATTCGCAGGGCCGCAACGGACGCAAGGGCGTGCGCAGTTTCTCGGTCTCGGGTCGCGTAAACAAACCCGGCGTGCACCTCGCGCCAGCAGGCATAACGATCAAGGAACTGATCGATGAATACTGTGGCGGCATGCTCGATGGGCACCAGTTCTATGGTTATTTCCCGGGCGGTGCCTCGGGTGGCATTTTGCCGGCCAGCCTGAACGATATTCCGCTCGATTTCGATACGCTGCAGGAATATGGTTGCTTTATCGGTTCCGCCGCGGTCGTGGTGTTGTCGGACCAGGACAGCGCCAAGCAGGCGGCGCTGAACTCGCTCAAGTTTTTCGCGCACGAATCCTGCGGCCAGTGTACGCCTTGTCGGGTTGGTTGCGAAAAAGCGGTCAGCATCATGGAAACCGGCAACTGGGATATCGAGCAGCTGAACGATCTGTCGACGGTGATGGTCGATGCCTCGATCTGTGGTCTCGGGCAGGCGGCACCCAATCCCATACTGTCAGTCATAAAATATTTCCCGCATGAGCTGGGAATCGAGGAGAATCCATAATGGCTGCCAATCCTGATTCTATCTTTGAGGCCATCGAATTCACTTTAAACGGGGCTTCGGTAGAAGGCCTGCCGGGTGAAACCATCCTGCAGGCAGCACAACGCACCGGCACCGAGATTCCGCATCTTTGCTACACCGATGGATTGCGCGCCGACGGTAACTGCCGCGCCTGCATGGTCGAGATCGATGGCGAACGCGTGCTTGCGCCGAGCTGTTGCCGCAATCCAACCCCGGGGATGGTGGTTCATTCAGATAACGAACGCGCGCAAAAATCGCAGAAGCTCGTACTCGAACTGCTGCTTTCCGATATGCCCGAGCAGTCGTATACGCTTGAAAACGAGCTGACTTACTGGGCCGACAAGCTCGAAGTCACGAATCCGAGATTCAAGCCGCGCCATCAACCGGCCGCGGATTTGTCGCATCCGGCGATCGCAGTCAACCTGGATGCCTGTATCCAGTGCACACGCTGCCTGCGCGCCTGCCGCGAGTCTCAAGTCAATGACGTGATCGGCCTGGCACGGCGCGGGCATTATGCAGAGATCGTGTTCGATATCGGTGACCCGATGGGTGAGTCTTCTTGTGTGGCCTGCGGCGAATGCGTTGCCGCCTGTCCCACCGGCGCGCTCAGCAATGCGAATGGGGCGCACCTGATCGAGGCTGACCGTAAAGTCGACTCGGTTTGCCCTTACTGCGGGGTCGGGTGCCTGCTGACGTATCACGTTAAAGACGACGAAATTGTGCGTGTCGAAGGACGTGACGGACCAGCCAATTTCAACCGTCTGTGTGTCAAGGGACGTTATGGTTTCGACTATATCAATCATCCGCAGCGTTTACTCAAACCGTTAATTCGCAAGGAAGGCGTGCCCAAGGGTTTGAACGAATATTTCGATCCGGCTGATCCGTCGAAGATGTTTCGTGAAGTCAGCTGGGATGAGGCCATGCAACTTGCGACGAGCGGACTGAAGCAAATCAAAAATGAACATGGTGGCGCCGGGCTGGCCGGCTTCGGCTCGGCCAAGGGTTCAAACGAAGAAGCCTACCTGTTCCAGAAACTGGTACGCGTCGGTTTCGGCACCAATAACGTCGATCACTGTACCCGGCTGTGCCATGCATCCAGTGTCGCGGCACTGCTCGAAGGTATCGGTTCCGGCGCGGTCTCAAACCAGGTCGAGGACGTCAAGCATGCCGAGGTGTTCATGGTTATCGGCTCCAATCCGACGACCAATCATCCGGTTGCCGCGACCTTTATGAAGAATGCCATCCGGGACGGCAAGAAATTAATTCTGCTGGATCCGCGCAAGACCCAGATTGCGCGTCACGCGACCCACCATCTGCAGTTCAACGCTTCGACCGATGTGTCGCTGCTGAACTCGATGCTGCACGTCATCATCGAGGAAGGGCTCACCGACGAATCTTTCATCAAGGAGCGCACCACCGACTACGAGGAACTGAAGGCCAACGTCGCCGATTTCAGCCCCGAGAAAATGGCGCCGGTAACCGGAATCGACGCCACGACACTGCGCGAAGTTGCGCGCCTGTTTGCAACTTCGAAAGGGTCGATGATTTTCTGGGGGATGGGAATTTCGCAACATATCCATGGTACCGACAATTCGCGTTGCCTGATCGCGTTGTCGATGATTACCGGACAAATCGGTCGCCCCGGTACCGGCTTACACCCGCTGCGTGGGCAGAACAATGTGCAGGGTGCTTCCGATGCCGGGCTGATACCGATGGTTTTTCCCGACTACCAGCGTGTTGACAATGCTGAAGCGCATGCCTGGTTTTCGAAATACTGGAATGCCGAGCTCGACGATAAGCCCGGTTTGACCGTGGTTGAAATCATGCACGCGGTGCTCGAGGGACAGATCAAGGGCATGTACATCATGGGTGAAAACCCGGCGATGTCAGACCCGAACCTGAACCATGCACGTGCCGCGCTGGCGGCGCTCGATCATCTTGTCCTGCAGGACATGTTTCTGACCGAAACCGCGGCCTTCGCCGACGTGGTGTTACCGGCGTCGGGCTGGGCCGAGAAAGATGGCACGGTATCGAATACCGACCGCCGCGTACAACTCGGCCAGGCCGCAGTGCCACTGCCGGGTGAAGCACGCCAGGATCTCTGGATCATTCGCGATATCGGCAAGGGGATTGGTCTCGACTGGGACTATAGCCATGTGTCAGAGGTCTACGACGAAATGCGCGGCGCGATGGCGAGCATCACTGGAATTACCTGGGAGCGCCTGAACGAATCATCCTCCGTTACTTATCCCTGTGCCGACGAAAGCGATCCTGGCCAGGGTGTTGTTTTCGTTGAGGACTTCCCCACCGCCAACGGTAAGGCGAGGCTGGTAGCGGCAAAATCGATTCCGCCGGATGAGCTGCCCGATGAAGAGTTTCCGCTTATTCTGATCACCGGGCGACAGCTCGAGCACTGGCATACCGGTTCGATGACGCGCCGTGCAGCAATACTCGATGCAATCGAACCGGTGCCGGTGGTTTATGTCAATGGACAGGATCTTGAAAGCCTCGGCGTCGAAGCGGGTGCCGAAATCATTGCCAGGTCACGCCGCGGTGAATTGCGAGCCTACGCGCGGCCCGACGGGGCGCTTAAACAGGGCGAGGTATTTATTCCGTTCTGTTTTCACGAGGCGGCAGCAAACCTGTTGACCAACGAGGCGCTCGATCCGTACGGCAAAATTCCCGAGTTCAAGTTCTGCGCGATCAAGCTGGAGGCAGCTTAGCTAATCCTGGTTTGACAGGATTATCTTGCCGAAGTGGCCACCCTGTTCCATCAGTCTGTGGGCATCAGCGGCGTCCTTGAGTGCAAAGCGTGCATCGATCACCGGCTCGATTGTCCCGGCTGCGAATAACGGCATCACTTCCGTTTCGAATTGATGGATGATGGAAGCCTTCTCGGCAACCGGGCGGGAGCGCAGCACCGAACCGATAATGCGTTGGCGCTTGACCATCATGGTGGCAAGATTCAGCTCGGCTTTGATGCCACCCATGACGCCGATCAACATCAGGGTGCCGGCGAGCGCGAGGGATTTCATATTGGATTCAAGGTACTTTGCCCCGATGTGATCCAGGATAACGTCGACTCCGCGTCCCTCGGTGAGGCGCTTGATCTCGTCTGCGAACGACTGTTCACGGTAATCGATGACGTGGTCGGCTCCCTGTGCCGAGACACGTTCCAGTTTGGCGCTTGATGCCGTAACAAAGATCCTGGTTTCCGGGCTTAATGCCTTACAAAGTTGAATGGCTGCGGTTGCAACGCCACCACCACCGCCATGAATCAAAACTGATTGCCTGCCCTGCAGCTCACCGAGCATGAACAGGTTCAGGTAGGCCGTAATATAGGTTTCACAGATGCAGGCGGCCTGCTCGAAGCTGACCGATTCCGGAATCGACATGCAGTGATCCTCGCGTGCCAGCGCGTACTCGGCATAACCACCGCCGCCAACCAGTGCCACCACGCGTTCACCCGGTTTGAAACGGGAAGTGTTTTCGCCACTGGATTCAATCACCCCGGCCACTTCGAGTCCCAGAATTTCAGAATCTCCGGGCGGAGGGGGGTAGTTTCCCTGGCGTTGAATGACATCGGGGCGATTAACTGACGAATTGCTAACCTTGATCAATACCTGGTCTTCAGCGGGTGCGGGTGTTTCGACCTCGCTCAATTGCATCATTTCGGGGCCGCCAAACTTGCGCAACGTAATCGCTTTCATGGGAATTCCTGTATTAACTGGAGATTTGTATTTGCCGGGCAGACGCCCGAATTTTATCCTAATTCAGGCATAGGGTCCTAATCGTTGACCTGATCCACTTAAGGTTATCCATAAAAATTTCCAATATTGCCAAACAGAACCTAGTTTTGTCCCGGCAGCTATATATACTCGACGATGCGGCGCCTTCGGGCGGTTTTTCAGAACGAGAATTCGGGACTTATTTTATGAGCGATCGCGTAGATATTAGTGGTCTCAGCATAGACCGCAGACTGTACGAACTGGTGGATGAAATCTCGGTCGGCACGAGGGTTGAAGCCTCGTCATTCTGGCAATCAATGGCTGACATCGTGGCGGAACTCGGTGCGCAAAACGCAGATTTGTTGCAAAAGCGTAATGATTTACAGACCCGGATTGATGACTGGCATAATGCCAATCCTGCCCCTTTTCAGCTTGATCAGTACAAAGCTTTTCTGCAGGAGATCGGTTACCTGGTTCCCGAGTCCGATTCTTTCAAGGTGACCACTGACAATGTCGACGACGAGATTGCCGTGATCGCCGGTCCGCAGCTGGTGGTGCCGGTCGACAATGCGCGCTATGCACTCAATGCCGCCAATGCGCGTTGGTACAGCCTCTACGATGCACTCTACGGTACCGATATCATTCTCGAGGTCGACGGATGTAAGAAGACTGCGAAGTACAACCCGGTCAGAGGGCAACAGGTTATCCGTTACGCGCGCGACTTTCTGGACCAGGCGGTGCCGCTGGCGACCGGCAGTCATGCCTACGCGGTGCGTTACAAGGTTGTATCGGGAAAGCTGGTCGTGGTCATGGGTGACGGCAAAGAAACCGAGCTCGGCTGGCGTGAATGTTTTGTCGGGTATCGAGGCGAGCCCGAGCAGCCGAGCGCTGTGCTATTACGCAATAATGACCTGCATATCGAGTTGTTGATCGGTGAGGGTTATTTTATTGGCCAGGGGGATCTCGCCAACATCTACGATATCAATCTCGAATCCGCGGTAACCACGATCCAGGACTGTGAAGATTCGGTCTCTGCTGTCGATGCCGATGACAAGGTCAGGGTTTATCGTAACTGGTTTGGATTGATGAAAGGCAACCTCACGGCCGAGGTTGTGCGCGCAAAGGAAACCATCGAGCGCAGCCTGAATCCGGACCCCGAATTTATCGCCCCGGACGGTTCAGCTTTTAGTTTACCCGGTCGCAGCCTGATGCTGGTGCGCCATGTCGGCACGCATATGTATACCGATGCGGTAACCTGTAGCGGCAAAGAGATTCCGGAAACCTTCCTCGATGCGATGGTGACCGCACTCGCTGCAAAACATGATTTGCTCGGTAACGGGCAGTTTAAAAACAGTCGCAAGGGCAGTGTCTATGTTGTAAAGCCCAAATGCCACGGGCCGGAAGAAGTCGAGGCCGCGATCAGGTTGTTTGAAATGGTAGAACAGGCGTTAGGACTGGAACCCGGAACTTTAAAAATCGGCATCATGGACGAGGAGCGTCGCACCACGGTCAATCTCAAGGAATGCATTCGTGCCGCAAGTGAGCGAGTGATTTTTATCAATACGGGCTTTCTCGATCGTACCGGTGATGAAATTCATACCAGCATGGAAGCCGGCGCAATGATCCCCAAGAACGAGATCAAGACTTCTACCTGGCTGCTGGCCTACGAAGACTGGAATGTCGACGTTGGGCTCGCCGCCGGGCTGCCGGGGCATGGGCAGATCGGCAAGGGCATGTGGGCGGCGCCGGACAACATGCGTGCGATGATGCAGCAGAAAATTGCGCACCCGCGTGCCGGCGCCAATACCGCCTGGGTGCCATCCCCGCTTGCCGCATGCCTGCATGCGATGCACTACCATCATGTTAACGTAGCGACTCGCCAGCAGCAACTGACGCAGTGCATGCGCGCCAGTCTGGATGACATTTTGACTATTCCGCTGCTGGGAGAGCGCAAGGTTAAGCAGAGCGAACTCATGATGGAGCTCGAAAACAATGCCCAGGGGATTTTGGGATACGTCGTGCGCTGGATCGATCAGGGTGTAGGATGTTCCAAGGTGCCCGATATCAGTGACACCGACTTGATGGAGGATCGCGCAACCCTGCGCATTTCAAGCCAGCATATTGCCAATTGGCTGCACCACGGTATTACCGATGCGGACCAGGTGCGCAGCGTGTTCGAAAAAATGGCGGAAGTGGTTGATCGACAGAATGATGGCGATCCACTGTATCGCGACATGGCACCAGATTTCGACAACAGCATCGCCTTCCAGGCCGCGCTCGACCTCGTGTTCAAGGGACGCGAGGTCGCGAATGGCTACACCGAGCCGGTACTGCACGCGCGCCGCCGCGAATTCAAGGCAGGGCTCAGGGACTAGACAAGTCCCGGTAAATCCGACTGACCTGGTTGCAGGTATTCCCGGGCAGGTCCCGTATAGCCGGTTCGGCTCTGTCGGTAAACGCGCAGCTTTGCGGTACGCTTTTCGTGCCTATCCAGGCTCGCTTTCAGCCAGTGCCTGAGCTGTTTCAGGCGCCTTGAAAAAGATCGGGATTCCGCAGATGCGACCGGGCCCGAAAAATGATTAAAGTCGATCTCGTTTCTGGTATCGGTCTTAATGTTCAATTCGCTATCCTTATTCATAACATTAGCTTCAATTTGCGGTTTAAGAAAAATCGGTGAAAGGAGCCTGGTTCAGAATATTGTGCACTGCTAAATTTTTATAATATCCCCCAAAAAGGTGCGATTTTGGTGCAAGCAAGCAGATTTAACCCGCCTGGCTATTGATCCGGAGCTTCCATTTTTTGGACGGCAACAACAGACGCGAAGTGACCTATAATTGCATGACGGTCAGGTCAATTTTCTTTATCATTCAGTCAAAGAGCGTCAATTCACGAAAGTCGACTAAGGACCATATCTGGTATTCAATCGAACAACCGAACTCAACCAGGAGACAGGCTTGTGAAAGCTCCCGATAACCAAACTCCCACCTCATCCGTTACCCTTTCCATGCCGATTTCAGAATCGGTTTACAAGTTGGTTGTTGGAATCGAACGCATTGTTCGATGGGTTACAAAGCCTTTTTTCGACCTTACCTGTTCTTGTTTCGATGCCTGGTCTGGTAATAGCGGACACTTGAGATCCGAAATGAACACAATCAGGCCAGAGATGGTATTGAAATACGGGCTTTTTAGCATCGTGTGCGGCACGTTACTGGTCGGTGGATGCGCCGCTGATCCCAACAAGCCGGTCATCGATCCGGAAGGTGTCGATATGGTCCAGTTTGAAGAAGATCGGGCAAAATGCGAAGAGGTTGCGCAACAGGTGGAACAAAAAGCCGGCAGCGAGGCAGTCACGGGCGCGGTTGTGCTGGGTTTGATCGGGGCTATTTTTGGTGACAGCGATACGGTCAAGAAATCGGCCGCCGCCGGCTTCGTTGGAGGGGGTGCCGAAGGTCTTGGCAAAACCGAACTTGAGCGTGCCAGGGTCGTGAAAAACTGCCTACGCGCCCGGGGCTACCAGGTACTCAACTAATCCGCCCGTGATCGCGACAATGGCCGGTCTGTTTAGATGGTAGTGCCATGAAAAAAAACGTTCCTGCCTTAGATGATCTTTTGAATCTGCTTCCGGATGCGATTGTTATTGTTGATGCTACCGGTCACATTGTATTCGCAAATACTTCGGTTGAAGGGCTATTGGGATATCGTCCCGGTGAACTCGTCCAGCAATCCCTGGATTGTTTGATTCCGAAATCCTATCGCAGCGAACACCAGTCACACTTCAAGTGGTTTCGCGAGCACGGTCAGGCGATGGCCATGGGCGACCGTCCATTCGTCTATGGGCTTGATAAATCGGGTAATGAAATTTCGCTGTCGATATCCATAGCGAATATGGATCTTGATAATGAACGCTACTCGATTGCGGTCATGCGCGATATCGGTGAATTACAGTCGGAGATCACCGAGATTACCTTTAGGGCCGAGACTGATGTCTTGACGGGTCTTGGTAATCGTATGCAACTGTCGCATGTTCTGGAAGCGGCGATAGAAAAAAATAATCAATTCAGTCTGTTGTATCTGGATCTCGAGAAGTTCAAACCGATCAATGATAAGCATGGGCACGAGGTGGGCGATAGAGTACTTCAAATTGTTGCAAAACGACTTAAGGCTTTAATCAGGCCACAAGATCAGGCCGTGCGAATTGGCGGTGACGAGTTCGTGTTATTTCTGGACGGTGTGGTCGATGCCGGAACACTGGAACAGCGAGCGACGGCCGTTGCCAAAAGCATAAAGCGCCCATTTCATTTGGGAGAGCTTTCGGGAGCGGTAGGTGTCAACATCGGTGGCGCGCTATACCCACGAGACGGCAACAATGAGCAAGCGTTATTGAACGTGGCTGACCGCAACATGTACCGTGCCAAGCAAAGTGGATTGGCCTACAAGTCCCCAGATTAAAAACATGACTCGATGAGTCTATTGAAAGATGGCTGGCCATAAACATTTGTGGTGAACAGCGCGTTTATTTGTGGACGGACGGAGTCGATAAACTGGTACTTGGGCGCTTTAACCTGGCAACAGGATCATTGGCAGCTAATTGGCCCGGATCTCAGTAGCCTGCGGCATGACCGTCCTTGCGCGGTTCGGAGCCGCCGTGCAGCACGCCGTTTTCCCAATCGATGACGATGGCCTGCCCGCCGCCCCAGGGCGACCTGGCCGGAACCACGTTGTGTCCCCGCGCCGTTAACTCCGCTCGAGTGGTTTCGGGCACCCCGGTTTCGACTTCAAGCACACCTGCGTAAAGGAAGAATCGCGCCGCGTCCAGTGCCTGCTGTATATCCATGCCATAGTCGATCCAGTTGGAAAGGACATAGGTTTGCCCCATCGCCTGGTACTGGCCACCCATGACGCCGAAGCTGAGCACCGGTTTCCCCTCGCGGTAGACCATGGCGGGGATGATGGTATGCATGGGCCGCTTGCCCGGCTCGATCTGGTTGAAGTGGCCTTCCTCGAGACTGAAGGCGGAACCCCGGTTTTGCAGGTTAATCCCGGTCGAGCCGGCCACGAGACCACTGCCCCACGAAGAAAACACGCTGTTGATGAACGAACAGGCATTGCGATCCTTGTCGACCACGGTGAGGTATACCGTATCGCGGTGGTTCGGAAGCGCCGATTCAATCGGATGAGGGAACGCCTTGCCCAGATTGATGCGGGCATACTGGGCTTGCGCAAATTCATCCGCTAATAATTGCGCAACCGGTAGCTCGTTAAATACGGGATCTCCGATGAAACGATCGCGCTCAGCCATGGCAAGCGCAAAGGCTTCGCTCAAAAGCTGGATATGGTCGGCACCCAGGTGGGGCAGCATCGAGACGTCGGTTTGCGCCAGGATGTTGAGCGCCATCAGGGTGGTGATACCCTGGCCGTTGGGTGGGATCTCGAACACTTCGTAGCCGCGGTAGCTGCCGCTGATTGGCTCAACCCATTCGGATTCGTGCTTGGCGAAATCTTCGAGGCTGAACAAGCCGTCATGGACATCGCTGAAGCGCACGATTTCGGCGGCAATTTCACCCTGGTAAAAACCATCCCGACCCTGGCTGGCGATGGTGCGCAAGCTGCGTCCAAGGTCGGGCTGTCGATGAATCGTGCCGGCAGCGGGGGCCTTGCCGTCAACCAGGTAAGCGGCGCTGGCTTCGGGCGTCGCGGCAAGCAATTCCTCGTTGCTTCCCCAGGGGTGTTTGTCGCTTTTCCAGCCGTGAGCGATGACCGGTGTGACCGCGTACCCCTGTTCGGCATAGTGGATCGCGGGCTGCAGCAGGCTTGCAAAATCGAGCTTGCCGAGTTTCCGGTTGGCCTGGTACCAGGCATCGATGGCACCGGGTACGGTGACCGATAGGATGCCCTGTACTGGCATGGTATCGAAACCGCGATCACGAATCGTTGCCGCGGTGGCGGCAGCCGGGGCCCGGCCACTGCCGTTAAGTGCATGGAGTTTGCCGGATGCAGCTTCGTGGTAAAGGATGAAGCAATCGCCGCCGATGCCGGACGAATAAGACTCGACCACCGACAGCACCGCACTCGCTGCGATCGCGGCATCGAGCGCATTGCCGCCATCGCGCGTGACCTGCAGTGCGGTTTCGGTCGCCATCGGCTGGCTGGTGGCGGCCATGGCCTCGGTTGACATAGCGACCGAACGGCCTGGGAGCTGAATGTTACGCATCGGTAATACCTAAAAAATATCGCGCGGCATAGTATAACCGCTTATTTATGCAAAGGCCGCCTCTCGTTGGGGAAAACTTCACGTCTGGTGTACAAAGAAAGGAGGCAATAAAGGGGACGCAGGGGTTATTTTTTAATCCCTACGCCCCTTTTATTTGAATAACTTTCACTGATTACTTGTCGTCGATTAGGAGGTAGACTAGGCAGCAAACCAGCTATTCTGTCAAACCATGTCGGAGAACGATCTCGTAGTTGCCATTGTGATGGCAGACATCAGCGGCAGCAGCGCGCTGTACGATGAAGTTGGGGATACCGATGCGCTGCGCCTGGTCGGCATCTGCCTCGATAACCTGGCGGCCATCGTCGAGCGGGAAGGTGGCACCAGCATCCGATCTAAAGGCGATGACGTGCTGGCCATCTTTGACGATGCCTCCGCCGCGTTCAGGGCGTCACGCGCTATGCTGTCGCAACAAAGCACCGGCCGGACGCTTGCCGTCCATGTGGGGGCAGCCTTCGGCAATGTCATTCGGGCTCGCGACGATATCTTCGGTGATAGCGTGAATATCGCCGCTCGACTCAGCTCGATGGCAAAACCGGGCGAACTTCTCGCCACTGACGGTTTTGTGACGCAGCTTCCGGAAGCCGACAAAAGCCGGATGCACCCGCTCGACACCATCACGTTCAAAGGCAAGGATGCAGCAACCGGGATCTTTGCGCTGCTCGAGGAGGGCGCGCAGCTGCGTACAATGATCGGCAAGTCGCCGGCCATTACCGAAGCGCGCCTGGCAAGGCGTCCAACGTCTGCCGTAACGGTGACGCTGAGTTACGCGAACAAGTCATTTGCCTGCACTGAAAGGATGACCTTGACGATTGGCCGCTTGAGCGGCAACGATATTGTCATCGAACAGCCCTGGATATCGCGAGAACACGCAAAATTGCGGGTGCGACGGGGCAAGGTTGAGCTCTCGGATCAAAGTTCCTCGGGCAGCTTTGTTTCGGCACAGCCAGGTCACGAATTCCTGTTAAAGCGTGAGACCGTGCTGTTAGCCGGGTGTGGCGTCATCTCTCCGGGGGTGCCGTCGTCGGCAGCGGAAGCCGAGGTCATCCACTACGAGGTGACCATCCAGGAGCCCGATTCCGACGCGGTGGATTAAGGCCTTTGGCCGCAGGCGACCGAGCGTTCGGTGTTGCCGAGGTATTGCCGGCGTCGCGTCTCGTCGAACGCGTATCCTCCAATCTCACAGGCCCGTGCTACGCTGAGCTCGTTCCACAGCTTCACCTGTCCATCGTCACCGGAGGTGCCGAACTGCCGCCCGTCGGGGTGCAGCGCGATGCGCCAGCTGGCGCCCGCGTGTGCCGGCCAGGGATTGGACAGTCGCCGCCCGCTGTCGGCATCCCACAGATGCAGGTTACCGCTGCGGTCAACGGCTACCAGGGTGACGCCGTCTTCGAGCCAGGCGATGTCGGTTGCCCCGCCCGAATGACCGGCAAACGCCGCCAGCTGCTCGCCCGTGGCGATATCCCACAACGCGACGACCTCGTCGCTCGATGCCGTCGCCAGGTGTCGGCCGTCCGGGCTGAAAGTGGCGCTCCACAGCACGTTATCGTCTGCCTCGATCTCCTTGAGCAGGGTGTTCTGTGCCGTGTCGAACAGCCTGACCTTGCCGTCCGCCGAGGTTACTGCGATCATGCCGCCGTCCGGCGATAGCCTGGCCCGTGTGATCGGCCCACCGTCGTACGGCAGTACCCGTTGCGCTGCCCCGTTTTCGACCTCCCACAACGCAACCCGGGCATCGCTTGCGGTTACCAGCTCACTGCCGTCGGGCGTGAAATCGACCGACCAGATTGCATCCGGGTCGGCCGCGACCGACCAGCGCAGCGCACCCGTGGCCGCGTCCCACAGGCGCAGCTGACCGCCGCGGTCGGCCGACGCCAACAGCGAGGCATTGGGCGAGAACGCAAGTGCCCACACCTCGCGCTCGTGTCCGCCGAGTAAGCGGGAGCTATTTTCGCGCCCGGGCTCCCATACCTGCACGACACCGATGCTGTCACCCGCTGCCAGCAGGCGGCCGTCGCTGCTGATCGCAAGGCCCTTGGCTTTTGGGCCGGTAACCTCGCGCACCGCCGCCGCCGGATAGGCTTTGTCGAGACGCCACATACGAACCAGCTGGTCTTGCCCGAGGGTCGCCAGCAAACGCCCGTCATGGCTCCCTTCGGCGTCGATAATAGCCCGACTATGCCCACTCGGTGTCGTCCTCAGCAGTTGGCGCCGATCGACGTCCCACAGGCGCACCGACCCGTCGCCGCTGCCACCGATCAGTGTCAGGCCGTCGGGTGCGAATTCGACCCCGCTGATGTGGCTGTCCGGGCCGAAGGCCTGTCCGAGTGAGCGTCCGTCGGGATAATCGAGCACAATCGACTTGCCGTCGGTACTGGTGGCCACCATGCGACTGCCGTCGGGACTGAACACCAGTTTCGACAGGTGACTCGTGTCGGGGCCGCGAATCGGTGCGAAAAGCGGCTCGCGTGACGGCAGCGCCCAGCCGTAGATGTTGCCGTCGTTATTGCCGGCCACCAGTCCCTGTCCGTCCGGGGTAAACTCGACCACCTTGAAGGCGAGGGTGCGTCTGGCCAGCGGCTCGCCGATGGGAATGCCACGCCCGACGTCCCACAGACGCACGGTGCCGTCGCCGTTCGCCGAGGCGAGGGTGGCGCCGCTCGGGCTGAAACAGATGCTCATGACTACGTCGCCGATCTCTCCCAACCTGGTCGACTGCCGGCTGTCGAGGTTCCACAGGCGGATGACGCCGTCGGCGCCGGCCGATGCGAGCCAGCGGCCGTTGGGCCCGAATTCGACGTCCCAGATACCGCCGGAGTGGCCGAGTAAACTCGGGCCGATACGTTCGCCGGTCGCGGTATCGAAGAGTTCGACGGTGCCACCGCGCTGGCCGGTGGCGAGCCGTGAGCCATCGGGGCTCAGCGCGATGACCAGCGTGTCGCCCACGGCTATGGGGCTGCCGACAACGAACGGTCCTCCCCGCTCCAGGAATCGCCGCGCCGCCACCATGGCCACGCGTGCGTCGTAGGCCGGCGGCGTAGTTTCCGCGCGTGCGACGGCCTCGGCCCCCAGCACCAGTGACAGCAGTGGGTCCTTGTCGACAAGCCCATGGGCCACCGCGCCGAGGGCGCCGGCAAACCGATCCCGGGCCTCGGCGGTTGCCATCTCGGCGCGCTGTTCATTGTTTCGGGCCTGGCGGTATTCGATAAGCGCGACTACCGAGGCAACGGTAGTACCGATCGCCAGGATCGCGAGGCCAGCAATGGCGATACGGCGCAGTCGGCGGGATTTTTGTTCCCGCTCCGCGGCCCGGGCCTCCGCCTGCGCCCGGGCTTCGGCGGAGGTATCGAGGAATTCACGCCCGAGGGCATCGAGCTGATCCGGGTTCTTTTCCGCCCATTCGAGCGCGGTCAACAGCGGCGTACCGCGATAGAGCAGGTCCGGGTCGCGGTTGCCGGCTTCCCATTCCGTCGCCGCGTGGCTGATGCGCTGGCGCAAGCGCAAATCGTCGCGCGACTCCTCGATCCAGCCGCGTAACCGCGGCCAGGTGCGCAGTAACGCCTCGTGGGCGATCTGCACGGTTTTATCGTCGACCGTCAGCAACCGTGCCTCGGTCAGGCCTTCGACGACGCGGCCCATGACCTCGGACTGGGAATCCTGCTCGATATCGGCGCGTGCGATCACGCGACGGGTGTCGGATGCGCTCGATCCCGACGTCACCAGACGCAGGAACAGGCGCCGGGTCGCGGCTCGCTCGGCGTCGTCGAAGCGCTGTTCGAAGGTGGCCTCGGCGGTCTGGCTGATCGCGCCGGCGACGCCCCCCGCCTCGTGAAAACCCTGCAGCGTCAGCACGTTATCGCGCCGCCGCGACCAGGTCTCGACCAGCGCATGGGCCACCAGCGGCAGCGAACCCGCTTCGTGACCGGCCTCGTCGATGATGGCGTCCACCAGGATGCTTTCGACGTGCAGACCGGATCGACGCGCCGGTTCGACGATGGCGCGGCGAAGTTCCGCATCGGTCATCGGCCCCACCAGTATCTGGTTGTGCGTAATGTGTTCGGCCAGCCACGGAATTTGTGCGCATTGACCATAGAAATCGGCGCGCACCGCGATGACGATCCGCACCTTGCTGTCGGCCGGGTCGGTCATGGCCGAGATCGCGTTGATGAAGCTTTTTCGCTGCTTTGCCGTTGCCAGTGTAAAAAGCTCCTCGAACTGATCGATACACAACACCAGCGGGCGTTCGATGCCGTCTTTCCAGCTGAGATGCCGGGCCATTGTCGGGCGCTCCAGCAGGTCTTCGAAGGTTATCGTAAGCCCGCCTCTCGACGGTGTGCCGGTGGCCTGGAAATAGAGCTCGGCCATTGGGTCGCGTCCGGGTGTAAACAGCGCGACTTGCCAGCTCTCGCGACCCAGCAGCGCACCGGCCCGGATCGCGGGGATCAGGCCGGCGCGCACCAGTGAAGACTTGCCGCTACCGGATGGCCCGCCAACGGTGAGCACCTGGTGAGTTTGCAGGCGCCGCACCAGATCGTCGATCAGTACCTCGCGACCGAAGAAGAATTGCGCATCCTCGATCTGGTAGGCGGCCAGGCCCTTGTAAGGGCAGGCGGCCGCGACGGGTGCCGCCTGTGTGACAGCCCGGTTTTGCGTCGGCGGCGTATCGGACGCGAGCGTTTCGTGAATGGCAGCACGCCAGGCGTCGATATTAGGGAATCGATTCTCCGGCTCGAAGGCCATGCCCTGCTCGAAAATGTCGTGCCAGGCCGACGGCAGCTTGATCAACTCCTGCTCGAGCGACGCGGCCGGCGGCGGGCGCTGGCCCATGACCAGGTGCCACAACATCGCGGTGGCGGCGTAAATGTCGGCAGCCGGCGTGATCTCCGCAGTGGTCAGGCTCTGTTCGGGCGCCTGGTAGAGTGGCGTACCCCCGACCACGGTCGCATCGCTGCCACGGCTGGCGAGATCCTTGGCGATGCCGAGATCGCCCACCAGGATGCGCTCTTCGTTGCCGACCAGGGTGATCTGGGACATTGTTGATGCCGCGGTTGCGTCATCGGCGTTCACCCCGCGGCGAACCAGCTGGAACAGTATATTGGCCGGTTTAATGTCGCGATGCACGACGCCGGCCTCGTGCAGGTCGGACAGGCTGGAAGCCAGGGCATCCACCAGTGCCATGATGCCCTGTGGGTCGGGAGCGGTTGAATCCTTGTACTTGCGCAGGCGTGGCTCGAGCGTGCCGCGATCGGCGAAGTCCATGACGAAATAGGGGCAGCCATCGTTGAGTCGGCCGATATCGTGGACAGTGACGACGTGGGGCGAGCGAATACGCCTCAACAGGCGCGCCTCGTCGAGGAAACGCGACATAAGTTCCTCGTCGTCGGTCAGCACCTCGTGCAGGATCTTGATCGCAACGAAGGATTGCAGCTCCTCGTCCCAGGCGCGAACGACCACTGCGAAGCCGCCGCGGCCTATTTCATTGCGAACCTCGTAGCGACCGACGTAGGCTGGCAGCTTCATACACGCGTCGAACCACTACAGGTGATCGCTGGCATCGACGCAATGAAAAAGACTGGCATCCAGAATGTTGTGATTCCGGTCCGCCGAAGTAACACAAACGGTAACGGCGCCATCACGAATGCTGGTCGATGCGGCACCCGTGGTGGTGTAGTTCGGATAATCGTCGTGCCGGTGCCATTTTCCCTTCTCCACCCCGAACGTCGTGGCATTTCTGCCAACCTGCTTGATGTCGTATTGCTCGCCCCACCAGACATGCAGATGATTTTTCGAGACATCGGGCTTGAAATTGGCCTTGAAGGTGAGCATCAGCTCTTCTCCCGCCGGTTTTACGTCGAGGATTTTAACCTCGCAGCCGTCCACCGGGCAGGCGTTGGCCATGGGTTCAGAGGCAAGTACGTGGTTGGTGCCGATCAGTGTCGTCGCCATGATAGGAGCGCATATCGCGAGCCGACGGCAGGTTCTGGAGATGCTTGTTTTACTCATTTGGAATCCCTCCTCTTATGAATTATGGATTTGACGCTAGTAGTATGTTCCTAAGCAGTAGAATTATAAACACTCTATTTAACTCAGGCCAAATCAGAAAAGGCCCTTGCCGCCATAGGGGAAGCGCAAAAACGAAGCAATCTCCGGTTTATAACGCGGTATCAAGAGGCTGCTTCGCTACAGCCTCAGCGTTCGCTTCGCACAAGCCGGGCCCCGCTTGCAATGACTGCGGGTCGCGATCAGACATTGAAACCCGGAATATCCCGGGTTTCAGGGCAGGCGCACCATCGCCGCGGCCTTGGCTTCCTCGATGATCCAGTCGCGCACCTGTTGCGCGGATTCGGACAATTCAGTGCGGTCCGACCAGATCAGGTGAAACTCTTCGCTGGTCTTCCAGCTCTGCGGCAGCACCGGCACCAGCAGGCGTTTCTGGATCAGTGAATCAGTGACGTGGCGCCAGCCCATGGCGATGCCTTCGCCGGCCATCGCCGCCTGGATCACGAGCGCGTAATCGTTCAGGCGCAGGCCTTCGCCCTTGTCAACGAAGTCGACGCCGAAGGATTGAAACCAGTCGAGCCACCGGGGCCGGGGACGGAAAGGCTCCTCGAGATGGATGAACTGGTGCTGCAACAGGTCCTCGATCGACTTCGGCCTCGGATTCGATGCCAGGTAAGACGGGCTCGCCACCGCGAACAGTTCCTCGCGCGCGATCGCGGCCGAATCGTACCCCGGCCAGCCGCCACGTCCGCGGCGGATGCCGAGCGAGACGTTTTCGTATTCGAGATCGACATCCTTGTCCACCACCTGCAGACGCAGATCGATATTCGGGTGTGATCGGTGCAACCGCGTCATGCGCGGCATCACCCAGTAGTTTGCGAAAGCGGTCGAGATCGATAATGTAACCAGATGCTCCCCACCGCCGCGGTTGACCTCGCGCGCGGCCTGCAGTAGCCGCTCCAGGCTGAGCGAAACCTCGTTATAAAAACGTTCCCCGGCCTCGGTCAGCCGAATCGCCCGGTGCCGTCGTTCAAACAGCTCCTGCCCAATCGCTGTCTCCAGCTGCCGAATAGCGAGACTCACCGCGGGTTGCGAAACCCCAAGCTCTTCGGCCGCCCGCGTAAACGACAACAACCTCCCGCAAACCTCGAACACAAACAAATGATGCGGCGAATGAATAAGACGGCGCAACTCACGCATAAGTCAGACTCGATGCTCCAAATTACCGTCATCTCGCGGCTCGACCGCGGGATCCAGTGGCGCGAAGACATACACATAACACCGAATCCTGCCGGACCGACGCATCGGATCAAGCCGCGGTATGACCGGGTGGGCCAGGCCGCCTTTCAAGTTCATTGTCACTAGGCGGTGTCACATAAAGCCAGTAAATAAAATTCGACTGCAGCAAAGCGTTATAAGAGATTAACATAAAGTCAGCTTATGTGAATTACGATATTTTTTAGCGGTCACAACCTAAAAACCCGTTGTTATACTGCCAAATCCCAATCGTCATCCCCGCGCAAGCGGGAATGACGGTAACACATAGGCGAGGAGTCAGCGTGAGTCAGGCAACCCAGAGCAGAAGTACTCGTCGCGGGCGGCGCGGTGGCCGCGCCAGCCGCGAACGCACGCGCCCGCAGATCACTGCACCCGCGTACATCAAGCGCCAAATCCCGTTCTACGAATTCCTCAACGAAGAAGGCCTGGTCAAGCTCGAAGAGCAGGCCGACTGGATCATCCAGGAAATCGGCCTGGAATTCCGCGACGACCCGAAAGCGCTCGAAATCTGGCGCGAGGCCGGCGCCGACGTCAAAGGCACGCGCGTGCGCCTCGACAAGGGGGTCGCACGGGAATGGTGCCAGACTGCGCCCACCGAATTCACCCAGCATGCGCGCAACCCCGAGCGCAGTGTAAACATCGGCGGCACTTCGCAAGTGTTCGCGCCAGTCTACGGCCCGCCGTTCGTACGCGACCTCGAGGGCGGGCGCCGTTATGGTGCGATCGAGGATCTCGACAAGCTGTCGAAGCTCGTGCACATGCTGCCGAGCCTGCATCACGGCAGCCTGGTCATCGTAGAGCCCTGTGACCTGCCGGTGTCGAAGCGTCACCTCGACATGGTCTACCTGCACATGAAGAACCATGACAAGCCCCACCTAGGCGCAATCACCGAAAAATCGCGTGCGCAGGACTGTGTCGACATGGCGCGCATCCTCCACGGCGAAGACTTCATGGAACAAAACTGCGTCATCATGGGCAACGTCAACACCAACTCGCCATTGTTGGTCGACAAGGTCGTCACCGAAGCTGCGCAGGTTTACTGCGGCGCCAACCAGGGGCTTGTCGCCGCACCCTTCATTCTCGGCGGCGCGATGGGTCCGGTCACGACCGCGGCGTCGATCGCACAAGCCTTTGCGGAGGCGATGATGGTCGGTGCCTTCACCCAGCTGGTGCGCAAGGGCGCCCCGTTCGTGCTCGGTAATTTCCTGTCATCGATGAGCCTCAAAAGCGGCGCCCCGACCTTCGGCATGCCTGAACCGGTAATCTCCAACCTCGTCATCGGCCAGCTCGCGCGCAGGCTCGGCGTTCCACTGCGCTGTGGCGGCTCGCTAACCGCATCCAAGCTCCCAGACGCACAGGCCGCCGCCGAGAGCGCCGACTCGATGATGTCGACCGCACTCGGCGGCGCCAACTTTGTCCTGCACGCCGCCGGCTGGCTCGAGGGCGGCCTGTGCACCGGCTACGAAAAACTCGTCATCGACGCTGACCGCCTCGGTGCCTACCAGGTCATGCTCGGCGGCCTGCCGCTCGACGACAACGCGCTCGCGCGCGATGCCTATTCGGAAGTAGAGCCCGCCGGCCACTTCCTCGGCTGCAGCCACACCATGGCCAACTACGAAACCGCTTACTACGACGCCGTCCTCTCCGACAGCGAAAACGTCGAAAGCTGGGAAGAGCAGGGCAGCAAAGACATGGCACAGCGCGCCTACGACCGCTGGAACCAGCTCCTGAAAGACTACGAGGCCCCGCCCCTCGACCAGTCCAAAGACGAAGAACTCCAGGCCTACATCGAGCGCCGCAAATCCGAGATCCCCGATGCCTGGTACTGATTACAAGCTGTCATTGCGGCCCCCGAGCCGCAATCCATTACAACGACTCCTCGGAAACCCCACGGGCGAAGCCCGGCCTACTTTCTCGGGCGCATCGAAATGGATTGCGGCTCAAGGCCGCAATGACGGCACATAGTTAAAGAGGACAAACAATGGAATCCCAAGCAAGAGTAGTAATCATCGGCGGCGGCGTAGTCGGCTGTTCGATCCTGTTCCACCTCGTCAAACACGGCTGGAAAGACTGCGTCCTGCTCGAACGCAACGAACTCACCTCCGGCTCCTCCTGGCACGCCGCGGGCCAAATCCACACGATCTCCTCCGACCCCAACATCTCCCGCCTGCAGGGCTACACCATCGAACTCTACCCCGAACTCGAAAAACTCTCGGGACAATCGGTCGGCCACCACCAGACCGGCGGTTTCTACGTGGCGTCGAACCAGACCTGGTACGACTACCTTAAACGCGAACGCTCGAAGGCGCGTTACATGGGCCTCGACCAGGAATTCATATCCATGAAGGAACTCGCCGACCGGCACCCGCTGATCGACCCGAGCCGTTACCTGGCCGCACTGTGGGACCCGCTCGACGGCGACATCGACCCGTCCGGCGTGACCTACGCCTACGCCAAGGCGGCAAAAAAACTCGGTGGCCGCTACCACACGCACGCCCAGGTCATCGAAACCAACCAGCGCAAAGACGGCAGCTGGGACGTGGTCACCAAGGAAGGCACGATCCACGCCGAGCACATCGTCAACGCTGGCGGCCTGTGGGCACGCGAAGTGGGGCACCTGTCCGGCCTCAACCTGCCGGTGCAGCCGATGGAGCACCATTACCTGATCACCGAGACCATCCCCGAGATCGCGGCGCGCGCAGAGCGCCTGCCGGCCGGCATCGACTACGAGGGCAACATCTACTTCCGCCAGGAAGGCCAGGGCATGCTGCTCGGCACCTACGAGCCGAAGGCGACGCCATGGATGGTCGGCGGCACGCCCAACGATTTCGGCCACGAACTGCTCGAACCGCAGCTCGACCACATCGCCGAGCGCCTCGAGCTCGGCTTCGAGCGCATCCCGGCGCTCGCCGAGGCCGGCATCAAGGACATGATCAACGGCCCGTTCACCTTCGGCCCCGACGGCAACCCGATGATCGGCCCGGTGCCCGGCATGAAGAACTACTGGGCCGCGGTCGGCGTCATGGCCGGCTTCTGCCAGGCCGGCGGCGTCGGCAAGTGCCTCGCCGAATGGATGATCGACGGAGAACCCGAAATCGACGTCTGGGCGATGGACATCGCGCGCTTCGGCGATTACGCCTCGCCCGACTACGGCACCATCAAGTCGAGCGAAAACTACGAGCGCCGTTTCGTCATGACCTTCCCCAACGAAACCCTGCCCAAGGGCCGGCGCATGCGCACGACTGCGCTCTATGACCGGCTCACCGCCAGGGGCGCGGTCTGGGGCGACGGCTTCGGCCTCGAGGCGGCACTATGGTTCGCCGACGACCCGGAAGACGCGCACGAGGAACCGACCTTCGCCCGCTCGAGGGCGCATGACTATGTCGCACGCGAATGCAAGGCGGTCAGGGAAGCGGTCGGCATCACCGAAATCGCCAACTTCGCCAAGCACTCGATCAAGGGGCCGGATGCACGCAAGTTCCTCGATTTCGTCATGGCAGGCCGTGTGCCGCAGCCGGGCAGAATTAACCTGTCGCCGATGCTGACCCACAAGGGCAAGCTCTACGGTGATCTCACCATCGCCTGCCTCAAAGACGACGATTTCATGATCTTCGGCTCCGGCGCCGCGCAGGAAATGCACCGCCGCTGGTTCGAAAGCCACCTCGGCGGCTACGACGTGCAATACGAAAACGTTTCGCGCCGCTACCACGGCATCGGCCTGTCGGGCCCGAATGCGCGCGAACTCCTGTCCCGCATCACGCGCGACGACGTTTCTGGCGATGTACTCAAATTCCGCGATATCAAAAGAACCTTCGTCGGCACCGTGCCGGCGATCCTCACCAGGCTGTCGTTCTCCGGCGAACTCGGTTACGAAATCTACGTCGAGCCGGAATACCAGTTGAAACTCTACGAAGAAATTCTCGCCAACAGCGAAGGCCTGGGGCTCACCCACTACGGCCTGCGCGCACTGATGAGCCTGCGCCTGGAAAAGAACTGGGGCGCGTGGACCCTCGAATTCCGCCCGGATTTCACCGCGGCGCAATCGGGCCTCGACGTGTTCATCAACTGGGACAAGGACTTCATCGGCAAGGCAGCGGCACAAAAGGAACGCGACGCCGGCCCCACGATCAAGCTGGTGACGATGACCATCGACACCGACGACATCGACGTCACCCTGGACGAGGCCATCCTGAAGGACGGCGAATGCGTCGGCTACGTAACCTCGGGCGGCTATGCGCACCACGTGCAAAAATCGATGGCGCTGGGGTACGTGCCGGCGGAGCTTGCCGCCGATGGCACCGAGCTCGAGGTAGAGATCAACGGCGAGATGTATTCGGCACTGGTTGTCGAACAACCGCTCTACGACCCCACCGGCGAAAAAATGCGCGCATAAAAAAAAGGACGGAGGGATTAAAAAATAACCCCTCCGTCCCATTTTCTAGGTTGCCAATCCGCTTTCCAGTAAACTAGCACGTCATGATGGATCGATTTCTGCTCGCGCACGGCGCCGGCGAGCCCGGCGACAGGCTCCTCAATGATTGTCTCAATCAACTGGGCGACATTCCGCCCGCGGCCAACTTCGGCTTTTTGTACCTGAGCGACCAGCTGGCCGAGTCAGCCGGGCCGCTGATCGAGCGGCTGAAAGACAAGACCGGCATCACGGCCTGGGTCGGGACCGTCGGCATCGGCATCATCGGCGGCGCGACGGAATACTACGATGAACCGGCGATGGCGATCATGCTGGCCGGCTTCAACGAGGCCGATTATCGGCTGCTGCCGAACCTGCGCGAAGAGAGCGCATCCCTGTCCGCCGGGCTCGCAGACTGGTGCAGCGCCAACGATTTCAATGTCGGCCTGTTGCACGCCGATCCGGCCACGGCAAACCTGCAACCGTTACTGGCACGGCTGGGCAGCGATATTCCGGCCGCGTTTCTGATCGGCGGGATCAGCTCGTCGCGCGGACCCAACGCACAATTCGCCGAGCAGGTTCTGCAGGGCGGCATCAGCGGCGCACTGTTTTCACAGGCGGTGCCGATCATGACCAACCTCACCCAGGGCTGCAGCCCGATCGGGCCGCGCCATGTCGTCACCCAGTGCGAGCGCAATATCATGCACAGCCTCGACGACCGACCCGCGCTCGACGTGTTGACCGAGGATGTCGGCGAAGTCATCGCGCAGGACTGGCAGCAGGCGGCCGGTTATATTTTCGCCGGTATCGTGAACAAGAACTCCGACGTGGACGACTACTCGGTCCGCCAGCTCGTCGGCATCGATCCCGACTCGAAGCTTGTCGCGATCGGTGATTTCCTCGAGCACAACGACGAGATCGTCTTTTGCAAACGCGATGGCAGTACCGCGCTGGAAGACATGGAGCGCATGCTCAAGGATTTGAAAAAGCGCTGCAATTCACCGATCAAGGGCGGTGTTTACGTCTCTTGCCTGGGCCGCGGCAGGGAACAGTTCGGCCAACATTCGGAGGAAGTTCGATTCATCCATACCGTACTCGGCGACTTCCCGCTGGTCGGGTTTTTCGCCAACGGCGAAATCCACAAAAGCGCGCTGTACGGCTTCACCGGCGTGCTGACCCTGTTCGTTTAACGAAGCAGGGCGCCAGTCAGCGTTTACAGGTGATCTATAGAGAAGCGCAAAATTCGGGGGACAGTATACCTGTCTATGCATGACCTGTTCCCCGTTGTTGTCCTTTCAACAGGCAATGATCCTGGGATTATTGCCTGTAGTAATTCCGGGGACAGTATACTAAATTCGTTCGGGTTCGAATGCTTAGGTAAGTTCGAGATAGGTATACTGTCCCCCGAATTCATTCGCTTTATGATCCGTCCGGCGAAAAAATGCGGGGTTAGCTTCATGGCAATCAAAAAGAAAGCGGCACCGAATCGAAGAGTTTCCATTCCAGCGCGGCATGCGAAAGCAGCCTTTCTGAAAAAAGGCTGCCGCATCAAGGTGATCAACACGCACGGCACGCAGGTGGTCGATTGCTGGGCGCTGAACCCCGATAACCTGGGCGAATACATGTCGCTCGAGCATTGCCGGGTGGCGATCGAACGCATGTGCCCGCGCAAGGGCGACGTGATGGTGACCAACCGGCGCCGGCCGATCCTGAAAATCATGGAGGATACCGCGCCGGGCGCGCACGACACCCTGCTCGCGGCCTGCGACCGCTACCGCTACGAGTTACTGGGCTGCAAGAAGTAT
>JAOTYD010000029.1 GCA_029862005.1 Gammaproteobacteria bacterium
CTGGATCAGAACGGGAAAATCGAGAAACGGGAATGGAAAGCGATCCGGGCAGCAGCACGCAAATTAGTGCTTAACCGGCTGAACAGTGAGCATAAGGAGCACCACGTAATGTCGCGTCCCGAGAACGGGGACCAGCCCTATATTCTATCGGCAACGCCGGAGGAGGATTTGCTGTCACATAAAAAATGGCGTGCCGGTTTGTCGGTATCGGCCGCGTTTCTGGCCTTTACTGCACTTATCGTGATGTTTTCAATCCGCGCACCCTTTTCCATTTGAATGCGCTCCCCAGTTGAGTAGACTACCCGACTTGATATAGACCATGTGGCCGAAGCCTTGAGCAATCCGTTACTCGAACCCGGCAACCTGCCGGCTTTCAGCAAAATAAGCCCCGAAATAATTGAACCCGCAATCAAGCAGTTGATTGATAAAAATCGGGGCGCGATCGCAAAGTTAACCCAACAACCGGATTCAAACTGGGACAACCTGATCAAACCACTGGAGTTAATGGGCGATCGCCTCGACAAGGCCTGGTCACCGGTGCGGCATCTGAACTCGGTCAAGAGCAGTCCGGCACTGCGAGACGCCTACAATAACTGCTTGCCTTTACTCAGCGAATATTCGACCGAGATCAGTCAAAATCGCGAACTTTACCGGGGATATCGAAACATCGCCGCTTCGGCAGAATTTGACGAATTCAGCCCGGCCCAGCAAAAAGCGATCACCGACGCGTTGAAGCATTTTCGTCTGGGCGGGGTCGAGCTTGAAGGAGAAGACAGGTCGCGTTACCAGCAGTTGCAAAAGGAATTGTCCGACCTCCAGTCGAAATTTGAAAATAACCTGCTCGATTCCACTCAAGCCTGGCAGTACCTGACCGAAGACAAGACAGAATTACAGGGCTTGCCCGAGTACGGGCTGGCCATGTTGCGACAACTTGCTGCACAGAAAGAAGTAACGGGTTATCGGGTTACCCTCGACATGCCCTGCTATCTCGCGGTGATCACCTATGCCGATAATCGGGATCTGCGAAAAGCGCTTTATGAAGCCTATGTGACGCGTGCTTCAGACCAGGGATTCACTGACAAAATCTGGGATAATGCAGCTATCATGGTCGAAATTGTCGCTAAAAGACAAGAAAAAGCCAAGATGTTGGGATTTAGCTCTTACGCCGAATACTCGTTGGAAACCAAGATGGCGGTAAGTGTCGACCAGGTGATCGAATTTCTGAACGATCTGGCCGAACGTTCAAAACCCGCCGCGATGGCCGAGGTTGATGAGCGTCAGGCCTACGCCGAGTCACTGGGATTTGTCGGAGAGCTTGAGGCCTGGGATTACGCTTACTACAGCGAAAAGCTGAAACAACATCGTTACCAGATATCCGACGAAGACCTGAAGCCTTATTTCTCTGACCACCGGGTGATCAAGGGCTTGTTTGATATCGTCGCCAGGCTATACGGTGTCAGTATTTCGAGAGTAAGCGCCGAAATCGATGTCTGGGATGAAGCTGTAAGTCTTTACCAGATACTAAATGATCAGGCCGAGGCAATTGGCCAGTTTTATCTGGACCTTTATGCACGCGAAAACAAGCGCGGTGGGGCCTGGATGGATGAGTGCGTCAATCGCTATCGTATCGATGGTAAAATCCAGCTACCGGTTGCCTACCTGACCTGTAACCTGACGCCCCCGCTGGGTGAAGAGCCGGCGCTATTTACGCACGATGAGGTCATCACACTATTTCATGAATTTGGCCACGGGCTTCACCATATGTTGACGCAAGTCGACGTACCGGATGTGGCCGGCATCAACGGCGTCGAGTGGGACGCGGTCGAATTGCCAAGCCAGTTCATGGAAAACTTTTGCTGGGAGCGCGAGGCACTTGACCTGTTTGCACGGCATTACCAGACGGATGAGCCACTACCGGGCGAACTTTACCAACGAATGTTGGCTGGACGGAATTTTCAAAGCGCCCTGCAGATGTTGCGCCAGATAGAGTTTGCCTTGTTCGATATTCGCCTGCATCAGCAGACGGAAATTAGTTCAGCCGGGGAAATTCAGTCGATTCTGGACCTAGTCAGATCCGAGACTGCGGTCGTTAAAACACCCCCAATTAATCGCTTTCAGAATAGTTTTTCACATATTTTTGCAGGCGGGTATGCGGCAGGTTACTATAGCTACAAGTGGGCGGAAGTATTATCCGCAGATGCTTTTGCTGCATTTGAAGAAGAAGGAATATTCAATCCTGAAACCGGGCAAAGATTTCTGCAATGTGTGCTGGAACAGGGGGGTTCACGTCCTGCAATGGAATCCTTCCGATGTTTTCGTGGCCGCGAGCCGGAAATCGATGCATTATTAAAACATAGTGGAATTGGCTAGCTAATGTTAAAAATGAAATATCTGGGTTTAACCCTGGTTTTTTACTGTGTGCTGGTTGCAGCCCAGGAAACAACCGATCAGGATACGGACAGGCAGTATGTCACCGACCAGTTACGCCTGTCGCTGTACCAGCAGGCAAATTCGTCCAGCCAGGTTATTAAGCTGCTGCAATCGGGGGATATACTCGAAATAGAGCAGATTCAGGGCCCCTACGCGTTTGTTACCACGGCCGATGGTACCAAGGGATGGGTTAAACGCGGTTTTCTGTCGACCAAGCCGACCTTCAATATTTTATACCAGGAAGAGCAAAAAAAGACGGCAAGCCTTGCCTCAGAAATCGAAAAATTCAGCAACAGCAAGGCCGTCATCGACCAGTATGAAAAGGATATGGACGGCCTGGTCGAAAAAATAGACCTGCTTGAATCCGAGAAACAAAAGTCAGCCAAATCGATCGAAGAGTTGCAACAAGAAGTTGAGGCAAAACAGCGTGAAATTGATCTGAAAGATGCTGATAGCGCGCCCGCCATCTTTGTTTTGAAGGACACGTTTATGCGTTACTGGGAAATCATCGTGCCGATAATTGTCGTCATAATAATTTTAAGTTTCCTGGTCAGTAAGTTATTCATCGAGGCTCGAATCAAAAGAAAATTTCACGGCATCAAGATCTGGTAAATGGAATACCGGGACCTGCGAGACTTTATCGACCAGCTCGAGCAGGGTGGCGATCTAAAACGTATCAGCAAAACAGTCTCACCCCATCTTGAGATTACAGAGATTGCGGCTCGTGTCCTGCGCGCTGGCGGACCGGCGCTGCTGTTCGAGCGACCCGGGGACAGCGAGATTCCACTGCTGGCCAATCTGTTCGGTACCGAGCGTCGCGTCGCATTGGCGCTGGGAGAGAATAATGCGACGTCGTTACGCGAAGTCGGGAAATTACTGGCCTTTCTGAAGGAGCCCGCGCCACCAAAAGGCTTCAGGGAAGCGATGAAAACGCTGCCAATCTATAAAAAAGTTCTCGATATGTCGCCAAAGGTTGTAAAAAAAGGCAAATGCCAGGAAGTTCGATTCGACGGCGATGAGGTCGATTTGGGCAGGCTGCCGATCCAGACCTGCTGGCCGGAAGATGCTGCACCGCTCATCACCTGGGGCCTTGTCACCACCCGGGGACCGACAAAGCAACGGCAAAACCTCGGAATTTATCGTCAGCAAATGATCGACCGCAACCGTCTCATCATGCGCTGGTTATCGCACCGCGGCGGAGCCCTGGATTACCAGGAATGGTGCCAGCAAAAAGGTGATGAACCTTTCCCGGTCTCGGTAGTGTTGGGATGTGATCCGGCGACCATCCTGGCGGCAGTTACGCCTATCCCTGACGCGCTTTCAGAATATGCTTTTGCCGGGCTGCTGCGGGGCTCCAAAACCGAAGTAACCCGGTCGCTGCTTTCCGATCTCGAGATCCCTGCGCGCGCCGAAATCATACTCGAAGGCCATATATATGCAGGTGATGAAGCCGATGAGGGCCCTTTTGGTGATCACACCGGCTATTACAACGAAATCGAGAAATTTCCGGTATTCACGGTCGAGTCCATGAGCACACGCGAAAATCCGATATATCACAGCACCTATACCGGCCGACCACCCGATGAACCCTCGGTACTCGGGCTAGCGCTCAACGAGGTCTTCATACCGATCCTGCAAAAGCAGTTTTCTGAAATCGTCGATTTTTACCTGCCAGCTGAAGGTTGCTCTTATCGGGTGGCGATCGTCAGCATCAGAAAACAGTACCCCGGTCATGCCAGGCGGGTAATGATGGGAGTCTGGTCGTTCCTGCGCCAGTTCATGTATACCAAGTTTGTCATCGTCGTGGACGACGATATCGATGCCCGCAGCTGGGAGGATGTCATCTGGGCGATTTCAACGCGTGCCGATCCGGCGCGCGACATTACTTTGATCGAAAACACGCCCATCGATTATCTAGACTTTGCCTCCCCGGTATCCGGCCTGGGGTCAAAAATGGGGCTGGACGCGACCAACAAGCTGCCCGGTGAAACCGGGCGTGAATGGGGCAAGCCGATCGTCATGTCACCTGACGTTGTCGACAGGATCGACCAGGTATGGTCCGAGCTCGGGCTTGATTGAATGCCAGCTTTTGCACCGGCATAGAAATTCGACGATAATCAGTACTCACAATAAAAAACGAAACCGGAGGTAACATGCGCTCAATCATGGTGTTAAATTCCAAGGGCGGCTCGGGAAAGAGCACGGTAGCGACGAGCATTGCCAGCTACTATGCAACCCAGGGAAAAAAGGTCATGCTGGTCGATCTCGATCCTCAGGCCTCCAGTCTGGAATGGCTGGAAGCGAGACCCAGCGGACGCAGTTCAATTACTGGCGTAGATGGATCCGGCGGTCACTTCCGGATTCCCCGAAGTGCCGACTATGTCGTATATGACACGCCTGCCGCGGTCCACGGCAGGGAGTTAAGTGATTTCTTGCGACGCGCGCAAAGCATCATTATTCCGGTACTACCCTCGCCAATCGATATGCGAGCAGCAACCCCGTTCATCCAGAAAGTGCTCAACAATGGTCGTATTGCGCGCAAGGAAGCGAGGGTTGCCCTGATCGCAAATCGCTGTCGTGAAACTTACAATATTTATCATGAGCTTGATCATTACCTGCGCAAAGTGCGCAAGGCGCCCTTTATCAGCGTATTACGGGAAACCCAGAACTATGTGCGCGCCGCGGAACGCGGACTCGGTATATTCGAGCTGGCGCCTTATTCGGTGCGTAAGGATCTTGATCAATGGGATCCTATTATTCGCTGGCTCAATAGCAAGCGCAGCCTGCCAATGAGCTGAGCGCATCTCGGAATCGATTTACCAGGTCACGATAATTCCGACGGGTGAGCAGTTCGCTTGTCCGGCTGACCAGTCTATTCTCGCGGCTGCTCATGCGGCCAATATCCTGATTTCCTATAGTTGCCGTGGCGGGCGCTGTGGTTCATGCCTGGGAAAGCTGCACCGGGGTGAAATCAATTATCCAACCGGGCAGCCCGATGCAATTTCCGAGGCGCAAACCGAACAGGGCTATACCTTGTTCTGCAGCGCCTTTGCCTTGTCGGATCTCACCATTGAATTAATTATTCCGTCGCTTCCAGGTTCCTAGTTTGATTCTATGGCCATGGCGACCGCCTGGCTGGCATGAATTGCGGTACTATCGTAAAGCTTGATATCGGTATGCTGTTGCTGCAGTAACAGACCGATCTCGGTGCAACCCAAAATGACGCCATCGATGTGTTGTTCGCGCAATCGATCGATAATAGCGAGATAAACCTCGCGTGATTCGGGTTCAATCTGACCCTGACATAACTCCTGGTAAATGATGTCATGCACCATTTGCCGGTCGTGCATTTCAGGCACCACAACCTCGATACCATGGTCTCCGGTGATACGATCGCGGTAAAAATCGAGCTCCATCGTAAACGCGGTGCCGAGCAAACCGACGCGTTCAACACCCTCCTGTTTCAATACCTGCGCAGTCGCATCGGCGATGTGCAGCAGCGGGATATCGACCGCCGCGTTGACTACGTCAGCAACCCGGTGCATGGTATTGGTGCCAATCAAAAAGAAGTCAGCCCCCCCGGCCTCGATTCGATACGCTGCATCGACCAGGATTTGTGCTGCAGCTTCCCAGTCCCCGTCATGCTGTAGTTTCTCGATCGGTGCAAAATCGACGCTGTACATTAGTAATTTCGCCGAATGCAACCCGCCCAGGCGCTGCCTGACCTCGCTATTGATAAGTTGATAGTAAAGCTGGCTGCTCTCCCAGCTCATGCCACCGATTAAGCCGATCGTTTTCAACAGGTTTATTTAAACTAAAAAAATGCACTATAACAGGTTAGCACATGCATACTTTTGAATTCGACATGGCGCTATCGGCGATGAAGACCCGGGCCATTTACGAGGGCCAGGCACGCTACATCGTGGTTGAGTCTGACCAGGGGGTAAAGCTGCAGCTGCCCGCGTCCAATTTTTACCGGCACGTTACCGCAGAGGGGATCCAGGGGCGTTTCAGCGTCGATGTCGACGCCGATAATAAAATCATCGCGTTGCGACGACTTTAATTCTCCGTACTACGCTGGATTTGCTTGGCGGCCAGCTTGGCCTGCCTGCGCTGGTCGGCCTGCCTGGCGGCGTCGGCACCGATGTGATCTTCGCCTCGATCCAGGGCAAGCCTGACCTGTTTTTCGCGCTCACGAAAGCGACCGCGTTCATGATTCGATCTGGAATCATAACAGGCCGGGCAGCTGACACCGGCCTGGTACTTGTCACTGGCCTTGTCGGCTTCGGTAATCGGTAAACGGCAGGCATGACACTGGTCATAGCTGCCCTTTTCAAGCGCGTGATTCACGCTGACGCGATTATCGAATACGAAGCACTCGCCATGCCAGCGACTCTCGGCTTCGGGCACCTCTTCAAGATACTTCAAAATACCGCCCTGTAAATGATAAACCTCGTCAAAGCCCTGCTGGCGCAAGTAAGCAGTCGACTTTTCACAGCGAATGCCACCGGTGCAGAACATCGCTACCTTGCGGTGTTTTTGCGGATCGAGGTGGTGCGCAGCGTAGCTCGGAAAATCACGGAACGACTGTGTGTTGGTGTGTATTGCGCTATCAAAGCTGCCGATTGCCGATTCATATTCATTACGGGTGTCGATCAGGGTTACCTCGGGATCGCTGATCAATTCATTCCAGTCGGCCGGGCTGACATAGGTGCCCCGGTAGTCAGGGTCAATACCTTCGATGCCCATGGTCACAATTTCGCGTTTCAGTTTGACGCGTGATCGGTAAAAGGGCATTTCATCATCATAAGATTCCTTGCAATCGAGATCACTCAGTCGAGAATCCCGCTGCAGGGTGTCGAGCAGGTAGTCGATCGAAGCCCTGCTGCCGGCAACGGTTCCATTGATGCCTTCGGCGGCAAGCAGCAGGGTACCACGGACCTGTTTGTCGAGCATCACCTGCAACAGTGGCTCGCGTAATTCAGCAAAATTATCTAAGTGCACGAAACGGTAAAGCGTCGCAATGACGATGGGAGATGTCATCTAGCCTCCTGGAGCGTAAATCCAGAGCCGGGTTTAAAAAGGGTCGCTATTCTAGCCTAGAATAAAATGAGCGTCATCCCGCTTCGGCGGACCGCCGCGTAAGTATTGGCGAAATCAGCCGCCGGCTTTTTCGATGACGTCAATGTGGTGATCGATGAAGTCGATTTGATCACCCGGCCGGATCTTTTTGCGTTTCCGGGTTTCAATCTCGCCATTGACGCTGACCAGGCCGTCGGTTATTGCCTGTTTGGCATTACCGCCACTGTCGGCAAGACCTTCAAATTTCAGTATCTTGTAGAGTTCAACAAACTCGGATTCGAGCTCGGCAATAATGTTATCGGAATCGGGCATGCTACTCGTCAAAGTCGATATGGACGTCGTCCGGGTAAGGCTGACCCCTGCCGGTTTCGATACAGGATTTTATGCTCATCATGAAAATTCCCCACTTGGTACTGCAGTGCGCCAGAAACTCAGAAGATTTTTGCCAGTTATAATGGCTGAAGTTTACAATCGTCTGCTTGCCGTCTTCATTGAGCTCAAACAGGATTTCGGAGCCCATCCAGTCGGGCGGCATCTCGCCCGAATGCCGCCAACGGACCAGACGATCAGGAATTAACTCGATGACTTCAAAATCGGGACCGCCACCGCCAAAGCGAAACTCGATAATCGATCCCACGGCACCGGCACCCCGGGTGTCGGTCGTCCACCATTTTGACAGCCCGGTATCGGTCGTCAGCAATTCGTAAACCTGTGCAGCGCTGCCGCCAACGCCGATGCGGTGCCTGATTTCAGCCATGGCGGTAGTTTAAACGTTTTAATGACATTGGGAATAGAGTTAGCCAGAATATGGGAGTCTTTTCACAGTAGATACGTCATGATTCAGTGGTATCCGGGCCATATGCACAAGGCGAGCAAGGCGTTCACCAAGATCTTGCCACAGGTCGATCTTGTGATCGAAGTGCTCGATGCGCGCTTGCCCGGGTCCAGCGAAAACCCGATGCTGGCGGAGCTGCGGCGCGATAAGCCCTGCATCAAACTGCTCAACAAAAGTGACTTGTCGTACCCAACGCAACTCGCCGAATGGATAACTAGCCTGGAACAGCAGAATCTTGTAAAAACGCTGGTTTGCAGCCTCAGTGATAACTCTATTTTCGAGCTGCCCGGATTATGCCGTGCCCTGGTGCCGCGGCGTAACAATCGGACGTCGATGATTTATGCGATGATTGCCGGCATCCCCAATGTTGGCAAATCAACCCTGATCAACCGGTTGGCGGCTCGCCGTATCGCCAAAACCGGGAACGAAGCTGCCCTCACGCGCATGCAGCAGCGCGTTGAGATATCATCCGAACTGACGCTGATCGATACGCCTGGAATGCTGTGGCCGAATATCGAAAACGAGGCCAGCGGCTACCGCCTTGCCGCCACTGGTGCGATACGTGATACCGCGCTGGAGATTCAGGAGGTTGCGAGTTTTGTCGCCGGATTTATGCTCAAAACTTATCCCGAGCGCCTGACGCAACGTTACGGCATCGAGCCGCTGCCGCAGACCGAGATAGAATTGCTGGAAGCGATTGCACGCAACCGGGGCTGCATTATTGCCGGTGGCCGGGTAGACCTGGAAAAGGTATCGCGGTTGTTGATCAACGAGTTGCGTAGCGGGGAACTGGGTGGAGTTTGCCTGGAAACACCCGCGGATTTTGCTGCCGAATGGGAGCAGGTTGAGATTATTCGGGCCGAAAAGGCGGCCAAAAAAGAAGCGCGCAAAGCACTGCGCCAGAAACAGTAAGCGGGGAGATGCCATGATTATTCGAAGGGCACTACTACAGGATGCGGCAGAACTGGTGGAATTTAACATTAGCATGGCGCACGAAACCGAAGGAATTGAACTCTTACCCGAGGTCATCGGTGCCGGAGTAAAGGCGATGATCGAAAATCCACAAATGGGCTTTTACCTGGTGGTAGAGCTTGATAATGGCATCCAGGCGTCGCTGATGGTGACCACAGAATGGAGCGACTGGCGCAACGGCAGGTTCTGGTGGATTCAGAGCGTCTACGTGCGCCCCGCGTATCGCCGCCAGGGCCTTTACCGTGAGCTGTATCAGCGCGTCAAGGAGCTCGCCGAACAGGAACCCGCGGTCTGTGGCTTCCGCCTCTACGTCGAGCATTGGAATACCGTTGCGCAAAAGACTTACGCCTCGCTGGGCATGACGGAAACCGTGTACAAGATGTTCGAAGAACTCAAACCAGGCCTCGAATATAAAAAATAGTTACGCAAGCATCATTACAGTCCGACGTTATTCCCGCTTGCGCGGGTATGGCACTAATAATATAGTCATCATTCCTCAACGGGGTGCTCTAGCGAGCTGAGAGGTGTTGTTTCGACACCAACTCGATGAACCTGATCCAGTTAATACTGGCGTAGGGATGTGAGCGTACTAAAGCTGGTTCCCATCTCTCCGTTTTAACGTTCAGCTAAATGGAGATTATTATGTGTTCAATTACAAGATGCCTCGGCAGCATCCTGTTGCTGTCGTCTTTTGCACTACAGGCTGCAACACCCAAACTGGTAGTGTATACCTATGATTCGTTTACCAGCGACTGGGGGCCAGGACCCCAGATCAAAACAGCGTTCGAAGCCCAATGCGATTGCAGTCTCGAATTAGTGGGCCTGGAAGACGGGGTATCGATGCTCAATCGGCTTAAGCTTGAAGGCAAAAACACGAGGGCCGATATTTTACTCGGAATCGACACCAGCTTGACCGCAGATGCGCGCGCTAGTGGTCTGTTTGAGGCCCATGGCATTGCCTTTGAAAACTCGACGCTACCGGAACCATGGCTGAGTGATTTATTTTTACCCTATGACTACGGCTATTTTGCTTTTATCTACAACCGCGAAAAACTGGCTAATCCGCCATCGAGTTTGCGACAACTGATCGAGGCAGAGCAGGGGCCCAGTATCCTGGTACAGGACCCGCGAACGTCGACCCCGGGCCTGGGTTTGCTGCTATGGATAAAGAAGGTTTACGGCGACGAGGCTGACGAGGCCTGGGCCCGGTTATCAAGGCGCATTGTTACCGTGAGCAAGGGCTGGAGTGAAGCCTATGGCCTGTTTTTAAAAGGCGAGGCCGACATGGTGCTCAGTTATACCACGTCCCCGGCTTATCACATCATCGCCGAGAACGACACGCGGTATGCAGCCGCGCAATTTAGCGAGGGTCACTACCAGCAGATCGAGGTCGCCGGCCTCGTGCAAAGCAGCCAGCAAAAGAAACTGGCGCGGGACTTTCTCGAATTTATGCTGAGCGAGAAATTCCAGGCGATTATCCCGACGACTAACTGGATGTATCCCGCGGCCTTGTCGAGCGATCGATTACCACCGGACTTCGGGCAGTTAATCGACCCATCTCCCGCGCTGTTGCTGGATGACCAGCTGGTTGCGAGCGAGCGTAAAAGATGGGTGGATGAATGGCTTGAGGTCATGTCGCGCTAGACTGATGACCCCGGTAAATCCACGTGCAATACCGGCAGGCATCGTGCTGGTAATGCTCGGGCTGATCATATTGGCGCCGTTGATCAGTCTGGTAAACCTCAGTGGACTGCCGGGTTACGAGTCCGGCGACCTGCAGTTCTGGCATAGCAGATATATTCGACGGGTTTTATGGTTCAGTCTCTGGCAGGCGAGCCTTTCGACACTATTAAGTGTATTACCGGCAATCCTGGTTGCACGTGCCTTTGCACTGCAACCGAGTTTCCCGATGCGCGCCCTGTTACTTCGACTCTTCGCGTTACCACTGGTCGTGCCCGCGGTGGTTGCCGTGATGGGAGTGGTTTCCGTTTATGGCAGCGATGGCTGGGTATCGCTCGGCGGGTCGCTGTACGGGCTGAACGGCATATTGCTGGCGCATGTTTTCTTCAATCTGCCGCTCGCGGTGCGGTTGCTGTTACCACAATGGCAGACGATTCCCGAGCACCACTGGCAGCTTGGCGAGCAGCTCGGTATGAGTGCGTGGCAACGCTGGCGTTTGCTTGAATGGCCAGCCCTGCGCGAAGCATTACCGGGGATTATGCTGCTGGTATTCATGTTGTGCCTGACCAGCTTTGCAGTGGTATTAACGCTGGGTGGCGGTCCAAAAAGCACGACCCTGGAAGTCGCGATTTACCAGTCACTGCGTTTTGATTTTAATCCTGCCAGGGCCGTTGTGCTGGCACTGCTGCAGCTCCTGGTATGCATGCTGGTAGCCATTGCCACGCTAAAACTGCAACGTTTGCCCGAAGTTGAAATCGCGCTGAATTCCGGGGCGCGGATGAACCGCATTATGCATAATCCGCTCAACGTGGCACTAATACTGGTGGCAGCGGTTTACGTCGGTTTACCGCTGTTGTCGATGTTAGTCGATGCCTTTACAGGACCGGTTGTGCAGGTTATCGCCAGTCATTATCTGTGGCTGGCAATTGGCAAGACGCTGCTTATCGGTTTATCGACGGCGTTACTGTCGGTCTGCGCAGGCTGGTTTCTGCTGCAATATAACGCGAGCCTCGCTCATGCGGGACAAACGGGCCGGGCAAAGTTGGTCGATCTTGCCGGATCGATCGTTTACGTGGTGCCGCCACTTGTCATCGGTACCGGGATATTCGTGCTGTTATCATCGCGGGTTGATGTCTTTAAATGGGTCTACCCGATTGTGATCATAATCAACGCATTGATGGGACTGCCGTTCGTCATTCGCAGCCTGGGCGCGACACTGCGACAAAATTATGCCCGCTACGATTACCTTTGTCAGAGTCTGGGTTTGCAGGGTTGGAACCGGTTTCGTTATCTCGAATGGCCGCTAAGTCGCCGCTCGCTGGGATTGGCTGCTGCTCTGGTCGCGGCACTTGCGATGGGCGACCTCGGCGTCATTGCGTTGTTTGGTACTCCCGAAACCGCAACCCTGCCACTGGTCATATATCAACAGCTCGGCGCCTATCGGATCCCGGATGCAACAGTGACCGCGCTGGTACTGCTGTGCCTGTGCCTCGGCGTTTTCTGGCTGCTGGAACGGGGTATTGGCGGGAAACCCGATGCTTGAAATCAGGCAACTGGCGTTTCGTTACGCGGGTGAACATTCATCGCCCATGTATTTCGATCTGAAGGTCGAACCGGGTGAAGTATTAAGCCTGATCGGCCCGAGTGGCTCCGGTAAATCGACGCTGCTGGCGCTTATCGCCGGTTTCCTGGCACCGGGTTCAGGGCGGATTCTGCTCGATGATGAGGGCATTGAAAAGCTGCCCGTGGCATCGCGCCCGGTGTCAATTGTTTTTCAACAGCACAACCTGTTCCCGCACCTCGATGTCTTTACCAATGTCGCACTGGGAATCAACACCTCTTTGCGTTTGGCACCGCAACAGGTCAGCGAGGCAAATGCAGCCATCGCGCGACTCGGACTTGGCGGGCTGCAATTGCGCAAACCTGGTGAACTCTCGGGTGGGCAGCGGCAGCGTGTTGCGCTGGCGCGGGCCCTGGTGCGCAGGCGTAAAATCTTGCTGCTCGATGAAGCTTTCGCGGCACTCGGTCCGGCGCTACGGGCTGAATTGATAGAGCTGGTCAAAAACCTGGTTGATGAATGTAAAATGGTGGCAATGCTGGTCAGTCACCAGCCCCGTGATGCGTTGATTGCATCGGCACGGACTGCTTTTATCTGCAATGGTAAAGTTGCTGCTGTAGAACCGACGTTGACATTACTCGAACAATCCGAGCTGCCGGAAGTACGCGATTACCTGGGGGCGCCGTGAGTCAGGCCGAAATTGAAAAGGTATTCTCATGCTTGCCGCTGTTGAAGGACTTCGCACCCGAAGATTTCGAGATAACGCCGTTAGCGGGCTTGACCAACCATAATTTTAGACTTCAAAATCCGGCACACGACTGGGTATTGCGAATTCCGAAATCCAAAACCAATCGATATATCGATCGTGGCGCCGAAGCCCACAACCAGTCGCTGGCATTCGATCTTGGCATCGCGCCACAAGCAAGTTGGCGAGACAGTGCGGGCATTACGCTAACGCCGACGCTGAATTCAAGTCGCGCACTGCGCGCCGCCGATTTTGATAGCGATAAATTGTTGTCAGCGATTCTTGCGCCGATACAGCGCCTGCATCGTAGCCAGCTTCGATTTCGCGGTAAGGTAGATCTGAATGACCTGTTGCACCGGTTTTACGAAATATTGGGCCAGGCGGAACAGCAGAGCCTGTGGCCGCGAATGCGGCAAGCCGAGCGCGTACTATCGTTACTCGAGGCCCGCGACAGCTCTTATGTTGCCTCGCATAACGACCTGGTGCTCGATAACCTGTTGCTGGACAATAAACGGATATGGTTAATCGACTGGGAGTTCTCGGCAATGGCATCGCCTTACTGGGACCTGGCGACAATTTGCAACGCGGCAAACCTTGGCCTCGAACAAAGTCAGCGATTGTTGCGCACCTATTGTGCGGGGGCGCGCCCGATGGATGAGTCGGTATTATTTGATTATCGAGGATTACAGAGGTTGCTCAGTGATTGCTGGATGGCCGCATTTGCGGATTGAGTAGATTCGCAATGGTTACCCATTCAGCAAGCCTGTACCTTGCCGCGGTGTTGATCTGGGGCTCCACCTGGTTTGCGATAACATTTCAACTCGGAACGGTTGCTGCTGAAATCTCACTGGTTTACCGCTTTGGCCTGGCAGCGATAATCCTGCTGTTATTCTGTTTGTTCACGCGGCGCAAGTTACGCTTCACGGTGAGCGAGCATGGTTTTATTGCACTGCAGGGGTTGTTTCTATTCTCGAGTAATTACCTCGTATTTTACTGGGCGACATCGCTGCTGACCTCCGGCATTGTTGCGCTGCTGTTTTCCACGGTTATTTTGATGAACATCGTCAACGGTGCCGTTTTCATGGGCAGTCCGGTCCGACCGCGCGTCATGCTGGGCGCCTGTATTGGTATTGGTGGTATCGCAGCAATTTTCTGGTCCGAAGTCAGTTCGGTCGAAAATATTGCCGATACCTGGCGTGGGTTGTGGATGTGCCTGATCGCGACCTTCTTTGCCTCGATAGGCAATATTATTTCAGCGCGAAATCAGAAATCCGGTATACCGGTAGTGCAGACAAATGCCTGGGGCATGGCCTACGGCACGATGATCATGATCGTTTTCGCGTTGTTCAGTCGCGCCACGTTTAACTATGACCCCACTTTGAGTTACAGCCTCTCGCTGATTTATCTTGCGGTTTTCGGTTCGATCCTGGCGTTCGGATCATACCTTACGCTGGTCGGACGAATCGGAGCCGACAAGGCGGCCTATGCCGCGGTTTTATTTCCGGTCATCGCGCTGGGTCTGTCAACGCTGTTTGAAAATTACATCTGGACTTTGCAGGCGCTGCTGGGTTTCGCCATGGTGCTGCTTGGTAACTATATTGTGCTCTCACGGCAAAGTTAAATCCGTGCCAGCGGGTCTCCGAGTAGATTGGAAACGTTCGGCACCTGTTCCAGTGCCCATTTCAATTGATCGCGCGAGGCCGAGCCTAGCTGGCCCGGCGCGACGCGGTTCGACAGCGGTATCCCAGCTTCGAGATCGAGCAATTGTTGCTCCAGTATGGTATGGAAAATAATACGGTGGGCCTCGCTGAGGTTTTCCAGCGTGATCTGCATGTTATCGATTTCTGCACTGATTGCGGTGTAGCGCGCCGGCGTTGAGCGTGCGCGCAGACGATGCTTGATCGCCAGTACGCGTGCCGTCGAAAACAACGGCATGATGCCCCCCATTTTCAAATCCATGCGGCCATTGTCGAGTTTGAAGCGACCAAATAGTCCCAGTGGCGGCGAATTCTTGCAGGCGTTGATCGACATCAGCTTGATAAACAGTTTCGATTCGCTGCCCAGTTTAAAAGCATTGTCGAGGACGGCATCGGCAAGCCCGGTATCGCCATGTACGCCGACCGCGTCGAAAAAAATATCACACTTCAGGATATCCTCGGGATTCTGGCGCCGTATCCAGGTTTGCAGCATGTCATGCCAGCCCGACAGCGATAGCCGCCAGTCGGGATTGCTCGCCATGACTTTTCCCTGGCAGTAGGGTACGCCCGCAGCATCGAGCATATCGGATACCTTGCGACCAAGTTCGGCAAACCACTGATCTTCAGGTCCGCCAGGTCCGCCCTCGGCGAATACGATGGCATTGTCCTGGTCCATCGCCAACAGGCTTTCTCCGCGACCGCCAGACCCGAGCACCAGCATGGCGTAGGGGCAGGGTGGCGGGGTCGACATTTCTCGCTCGGCCAGGATGCAGGCCTGGCGCGTCAGTGCACAGAGTTCGCGCGAAATCACTGCGGCCACGTCGCGGACGTCGACATCCTCTGCAACCAGGCTCTTGGCGACCAGTGCGATATTGCCCCATACGGCGGACATTTGCCCGGTACTATCGGCAGCGTCGATGTCGTCTCCCAGCAGTACCGCGTCATCGGCACGTTGGCGCAACAGGTCACGTGCCGACAGCGCGCCGATAATATTGCCATGGTTATCGTGTACTCCAAGGTGACGGACGTGCATGCGTTTCATGCGCGCGATGGCGCGGTAAACGAAGGCATCGGCAGACAGGCTTGCCAGTGGATAAACCGCAATATCACTGACCGGAAGTTCGAAAGCGGCAGCGCCAAGTTCACGAAACTTGCGCAGTAAATCCCGCTCGGTCACGATGCCCAACTTGTCACCGGTTTTCGCAGGATGTACGTAGACGGAGCTGACCTCTCGGTCGATCAGGGTCGCCAGCGCTTCGCGCAGGCTGATGCCGTGGTCAACGATCAGGGGCGGGCTGTTCATCAGGTCGCGCAGGCGATGCCGGTAGGGAAAGCTGTCGATTCGGGCCAATGCGGTGCGCGTGCTTTTCGCTTGCTGGATATCGAGCCAGCCGATCTGGGCCTCGCGAGTACTGGCCTCGCTGAAGCGTTCACAGGCTCTTTCGAGTTCGGCCAGCGTGCGAATCCCGCGCTCGCGTAGTCTCGGGATCAGTGCGACAAAAATTTCGGCGGTTGCAATCGCGTCACCCAGTGCGCTGTGACGGTTCCTGGTTTCAACGCCAATCCAGCCGGCTATAGTGTCGAGTGAAAAATCGGGCAGGTTGGGAGAGAGTAGATTGACCAGGAAACGTACGTCCAGACAACGTGGTGCAGACCATTCGAGCCCGGCAATTTCGGTTTCACGTTTCAGCATCGCCAGGTCAAAGCCGGTCGCATACCCGACCAGGACTGAATCACCGCGCCATTCGTCAAATGCCCTGACCACCTCGCTGAAGCCACTGGCATCAGATACATCAGCGTCGCTGATACCGTGAATGGCCTGGCTTTCGGGTGGAATCGGCACCCCGGGATTGATCAGTTGCTGGAAATTCTGGGTCTCGTCGACCTCGCCATGCACAATACGCACCGCGCCGAGTTGAATCATACGCGCGCTGCTGGTATCCAGGCCGGTGGTCTCGCTGTCGAAGGCGAGCGCATCCAGCGATAATAATGGGATCGACGCAGGATTATGCTGCTTCGCCATGTATTAACGGCCACCGGAAACGTCGATGAAACTGCCCGAGGTGTAGCTCGAGGCATCCGATAGCAGCCACAGAATTGCTTCAGCCACCTCGGCGGTATAACCGCCTCGCTGCATCGGTACACCCGCCTTGAGGCGATCGACCCGACCCGCTTCTCCGCCATCGGCGTGAATGTCGGTATAAATCAGGCCCGGCTTGACCGCGTTAACACGGATACCCTGGTCGCCCACTTCCTTCGCGAGTCCTATCGTCATCGCATCGATCGCGCCCTTGGCGGCGGCATAGTCGATATACTCGTGAGGTGCACCCAGGTCGGCTGCGCGTGATGACAAGTTAACGATAGATCCGCCCTTGCCGCCCGATCGGGTCGACATTCGATTGATTGCTTCCCGCGCACACAGGAAACTGCCGACGACGTTGGTTTCGAGAATGCGTCGCCAGCGCGCGGGCGACATATCGACAAGATCGCTTTGCGGTTCGAGGATGCCCGCGTTGTTGACCAGTCCGTCGAGTCGCCCCAGGTCGCGATCGATGGCACGGTACATGGCCTCCACTTCGGACTCGACGCCGACATCCGCCTGGTAGATGATTGCCTGGTGACCCCCTTCAGTCAGCGTCTCGAGCAATTCGCTGGCCGCTTGCTCGTTTCGTAAATAGTTGAGGCACAGCGAGTAGCCGTGCGCGGCCGCCAGGCGCGCGGTTTCGGCGCCGATGCCGCGACCTGCGCCGGTGATGAGTAATACTTTCGACATGGCGTTTGCCCTTCTTCCAGCAAAAACCAGGTTTTTGCCGGGTTACTGGTAGATCAGTTCAAGGGTCTCGGGCTCGTGTGCGCGATCACGTATCGCCTGCAGGCCCAGCACACCCTTGGTGTCTTGCCGAATTTCAATATAAATCTGGTCGCTGGTAACCTGCAGGTTTCCAACCAGCGCCAGCGCGTCGGCGTGTTGATTGTAAACGATAATCGCTCCGGGGTTGGCATCGAGACCGGCCTGCAGTTGATCCTGATCAAGACAGGTTTCACAATCGTCAGCACCCGGCATTAACAGTGCAACCAGGGGTTTGTCTCCCCGGTGTACGGCGCGGGTGATGATTTTATAACTGCAGCTGCGCTTGATCGTAAGCATGGCGTTTTACTTTAACTTTTTAAGCAGTAACACATTAACCTGTGCCGGATTAGCCTTGCCCTGCGACTGTTTCATGATCTGGCCAACGAAAAAGCCAAGGACTTTTTCCTTGCCAGCGCGGAACTGTTCGACCTGTTCCGGGTTCGCGGCGATGACCGCATCGATCAGGTTTTCAATGGCGCCGCTGTCGGTAATCTGTTTCAGGCCACGCGCCTCGATAATTTCATCGGCGCCACCTTGACCCTGCCACATCGCTTCGAACACTTCCTTGGCGATCTTGCCCGAAATTGTCTGGTCGGTGATACGAGCCACCAGCTGGGCTAGCATTACCGGTGTAATCGGTGCCGCCGAGATGTCGAGGCCGCTCTTGTTCAGAGCACCTGCGAGGTCGCCCAGAATCCAGTTGACAAGCGGCCCGGACAGTTCCGGGGATTCGGCGATCGCGGTTTCAAAATAAAGCGCGGTATCGCGATTAGCGGTTAACAGCTCGGCGTTGTAGTCGGACAGCTTGAGGTCATCGATATAGCGTTGTTTTTTCTCTTCGGGTAGCTCCGGCAGTTCGTCACGGATGCGCGCAATATCGTCGTCGCTGATGGTGACTGGTAGTAAATCCGGATCGGGAAAGTAGCGGTAATCGTTGGCCTCTTCCTTGCTGCGCATCGAGCGGGTTTCATCGCGCTCGGCATCGTAAAGCCGGGTCTCCTGCACCACCTGCCCGCCATCCTCGATCAAATCGATCTGACGTTCAATTTCAAAATTGATCGCGCGCTCGAGAAAACGAAAAGAGTTGATATTTTTAAGCTCGGCACGGGTGCCGAGTTCGCTTTCCCCCTTGCGCCGGACTGACACGTTAGCATCGCAACGATACGAACCTTCCTGCATGTTGCCATCGCATATTTCGAGGTAGCGCACGAGCGAATGAATTTTACGCGCGTATGCGACCGCCTCTTTCGCCGACCGCATATCCGGTTCGGATACGATTTCGAGCAGCGGCGTACCGGCACGATTCAGATCGATGCCGGTCTGATCTGGAAACTGGTCGTGAATCGATTTACCGGCATCTTCCTCGAGATGTGCCCGAGTAATCCCGATTTCCTTGTGCTCACCCTCGGCGGGGCTGATTGAGATATGCCCCTTGCCGACAATCGGTAGTTCGAATTGCGAGATTTGGTAACCCTTGGGCAGATCGGGGTAAAAATAATTCTTGCGTGCAAAAACCGAGTGACGATCAATCTCCGCGTCAATCGCAACCCCGAAGCGAATCGCCATGCTGACGGCCTCGCGGTTAAGTACCGGTAATACCCCGGGCATACCGAGATCGACCGCGCAGGCCTGGGTGTTGGGTTCGGCACCAAATGCGGTCGAGGCACCGGAAAAAATCTTGCTCACGGTTGCTAGTTGCGCATGAATCTCCAGCCCGATGACGCTTTCCCAATTGCTCATGGCCCTATATCCGGGGTTTGTAAATGCCAGTCGGTGACCTGTTGATAATGATGCGCAACCGCCAGTAAACCGGCTTCATCGAAATAGTTGCCGATCAACTGCATACCGACCGGCAATCCATCGACAAAGCCAACCGGTAGCGACATGCCGGGCAGGCCGGCGAGGTTCAGCGAAATCGTGTAAATATCCTGCAGGTACATGCTGACAGGATCATCCGTCTTGGCGCCGATTTCGAATGCGACATCGGGCGTGGTCGGGCCCAGGATCAGATCGACGTTTTCGAAAGCGTTTTGAAAATCATCCTTGATCATGCGCCGAAGCTGCTGCGCCTTGAGATAGTAGGCGTCGTAATAGCCGGCTGAAAGCGCGTAGGTACCAATCAGGATGCGGCGTTTAACCTCGGCACCAAAGGCTTCGCCACGTGATCGCTTGTATAGATCTTCTAGGTCCACCGGATTTTGGCAACGGTAGCCGAAACGCACGCCGTCGAATCGCGACAGGTTGGAAGAACATTCCGCCATCGCAATCACGTAGTAGGTCGGAATCGACAGGCCGGTATTCGGCAGCGAAATTTCCTTTATTTCGGCGCCAAGCTTGCGCAACTCCCCAATCGCCGTGTCGATAACGGTAGCCAGGCGACTGTCCAGGCCCTCGGCGAAATATTCTGTGGGTAACCCTATTTTCACGCCCTCGATGCCCTGTGAAAACCGGCCGTTGAAATCGGGCACTGGTTCCTCGGAGGAGGTTGAATCACGATGATCGAAACCGGCCATGGTTTGCAACAACAGTGCACAGTCCCCGGCGCTACGCGCAAAAGGGCCTCCCTGGTCGAGGCTCGAACCGTAGGCAATCATGCCGTATCGCGACACCCGCCCATAGGTCGGTTTGATACCGGTTACTCCGCAGAAAGCGGCGGGTTGTCGAATCGAACCACCGGTATCGGTGCCCGTGGCGGCGGGGGCGAGTCCTGCCGCAACCGCTGCAGCTGAACCCCCCGATGACCCGCCCGGCACGTGCTGGATATTCCACGGATTGGCCACGGGACCATAAAAGGAATTCTCATTGGAGGATCCCATCGCGAATTCATCCATGTTGGTTTTGCCCAGCATCACCGCGCCGTCACGCTTGAAGTGTTCGATCACAGTCGCATCGTAGGGCGCGATAAAATTATCCAGGATACGTGAGCCGCAGGAAGTTCTAATCCCGTCTGTGCAGAAAAGGTCCTTGTGCGCAATTGGCACGCCGTTGAGCGGACTCACGTCGCCGGCGGATCGCGCCGCGTCGGCCTGCCGTGCCTGCTCGAGCGCCAGCTCTTCGTTCACGCTGATATAGCAATTAAGTACCGGGTTGTGCTGCTGAATGCGTGCCAGGTACTCCTGGGTGATTTCGACGCTCGAAAATTCACCCCGGGCCAGACCCTGGCATATCCCGGTGACGCTGTCCGTCATTATTCAATCACCTTCGGTACCCGGTAAAATCCGTCGGCGACATCCGGAGCGATCTGCTGGAACTTGTCACGCTGGTTGGTTTCAGTGACTTCATCGCTACGCAGGCGCTGGCTCGCATCGAGTGGATTTGACAGTGGAGCGACCCCGCTGCTATCGACTGCATTCATTTGGTCAACCAGCGACAGGATGCTGGTTAAATCGTTTACGTAATCGTCAATGGCATCTTCATCAATATGCAGTCGCGCCAGGTGCGCAATGTTGCGGATGTCGTCGGATTTCAGGGTCATTTCAGGAAAATTCCACCGGGCCTGAGAAAAGCCCGCAAACTTACCACAATTTCACCGCTTGTATAAGCAAAAGACTGATTTTTAAGGTATTTCACCTTGTGAAAATGATATACCGTTGCTAGAGTATGTTAGATCTGCGTGAAAGTTACGCAGGGCTGGGAAATTTCGTGCAGACGCACTTCAAATATTATATAGCAGGTTAAAATCACAACATGTTTGGAGCTATCCGAGGCTTGTTATCCAATGATTTGTCTATCGATCTGGGAACGGCTAATACGCTTATCTATTCCCGTGGTCAGGGAATTGTTCTCAACGAACCTTCGGTAGTTGCAATACGCCAGGATCGTGGACCCGGTGGTCCGAAGTCGATCGAGGCAGTCGGTACCGACGCCAAGAAGATGCTGGGTCGGACCCCGGAGAATATCACCGCAAAACGCCCAATGAAAGACGGTGTTATCGCCGACTTCACCTATACCGAAAAAATGCTACAGCATTTCATTCGCAAGGTACACGAAAACCAGTTCATGCGACCCAGCCCGCGCGTGTTGATCTGTGTTCCCTGCGGGGCAACCCAGGTTGAACGTCGTGCGATCCGCGAGTCGGCGCTCGGTGCCGGCGCGCGCAAAGTCTACCTGATCGAAGAACCGATGGCGGCTGCAATCGGTGCCGGCATGCCGGTGGACGAAGCCCAGGGATCTATGGTTCTCGACATCGGTGGCGGAACCTCGGAGGTTGCCGTCATGTCACTGAATGGAATTGTCTACTCTGCCTCGGTGCGTATCGGTGGTGATCGATTTGATGACGCTATTATCAACTATGTGCGTCGCAACTACGGCATCTTGATCGGCGAGGCAACCGCCGAAAGAATCAAGGTGGAAATTGCGGCTGCTTATCCCGGCAAGGATTTGCTCGAAATGGAGGTCAAGGGCCGTAACCTGTCCGAGGGTGTACCGCGCAGTTTCACGCTTAACAGCAACGAAATTCTGGAAGCGCTGCAGGACCCACTCTACGGGATTATTTCCGCGGTAAAGAATGCACTCGAACAAACGCCCCCGGAACTTGGCTCTGATATCGCCGAACGTGGCATTGTGCTCACCGGCGGCGGCGCGTTGTTACGCGACCTCGATCGTTTAATCATGGAGGAAACCGGGCTGCCTGTCATTATCGCTGAAGATCCCCTGACCTGTGTTGCCCGCGGGGGTGGACGGGTGCTCGAAATGATCGATGAACATGGACTGGATTTCCTGGCGGTAGAGTAAAAGCACACCGGCCACTGTCTAAATGAAGACAATAATAGAGGTTCGTGGCGCAACACTACAGGCGCTGTTTCTAATCGGGCTGTGTCTCGCGATGATGTTCGTCGATCATCGCTTTCAACATCTCGAGATAGTACGCGCCAAGATTTCACTGGCGATTTCCCCATTAATATACATGGTCAGCTTGCCGGCAACCGGGGGCAACTGGCTCAGCGACTGGTTCACTTCACATACCGAATTACTGAAAGAAAACGAGGCACTCAGAGCGGAAGGCCGTATCCTCAACGCGCGCCTGCAGAAGTTCGAAATCCTGGCCGAAGAAAATGCGCGCTTGCGCAGCCTGCTGGGATCATCGCGCAAGATAGCCGATGATGTTATCGTCGCCGAGCTTTTATCGGTAGACCAGAATCCATATAGTCAACTCATCGAAATCAACAAGGGGAGCAGCGATGGGGTCGAGATAGGCCACGCCGTAATCGACGACTTCGGTATCATGGGCCAGGTCGTACACGTCAATCCACAATCGGCAACCATAATCCTGATTTCCGATCCGGAGCACGCGATCCCGGTACAGTTTATCCGCAGCGGTACGCGCTCGGTTGCGTTTGGCAGGGGCTCAACGCGCCAGCTCGAACTGCGCTACCTGCCAGCGACCGCGGATATCATGATCGATGACGAACTGGTCACTTCGGGCCTGGGCGGACGCTTTCCACCCGATTATCCGGTAGCGAAGGTTACCGCAATCAATGAAGACAAGGTGCGCGGATTCGTTTCGGTTCTGGCCGAACCGAAGGCACGGCTTGACTCCAGTCGCGAAGTGCTGGTTATCAAGCCCAGACAGTAACATGTCGCAGCTGAAATATCTGGTCATATACTTGAGTCTGCTGGTAGCGCTGGTGCTCATGATCCTGCCCTTACCTGACTGGGTGCAGATCTATCGACCGAACTGGATAGCGCTGACGCTGATTTACTGGAGCATGGCCCTGCCCAAGCGGGTCGGTCTGTGGTACGCATTTTTTACCGGCATTATTCTTGATACCTCCCTCGGAACCCTGCTGGGTCAACACACCCTGCCGCTGATCATTATCATTTATATCAACCTCAATCTTTACCTGCGCATTCGCGTTTTAGCGCTGGCGCAGCAAGCGATTTACATATTCGCATTACTGTTAATTGACCAGGTGATCGTTGTCTGGGTCGAGGGTGTTCTGGGTCGTCCAACACCGGTGCTGACTTTCTTCGGGGCGCCGTTTATCGGCATGCTGATCTGGCCATGGGTATTCGTGGTGTTGCGCGACATCCGTCGCAAAGCCTTGATGAGATAATCCATTTTGACTCGACAGCATGAATACGAATATATCGATAGCAATGCCAGGCTGGCCGAGTTTTGTGCCGGCCTGGGCGAAGCGGGCTATTGTGCGATCGATACCGAGTTCATCCGCGAGAGCACCTATTACCCCGAACTGGCGCTGATCCAGATCGCAAGCGATAAGCGTTTAGCCTGTGTTGATCCGCTCGCCATCGACGATTTTGCGCCGTTGGCCGAGTTACTGGTCAAGCAGAACCTGTTGAAGGTTTTTCATTCGTCTTCGCAAGATCTCGAAATCCTGTACCAGAAATTCGGAGCGGTGCCATCACCGGTATTTGATACCCAGTTAGCCGCCGCGGTGCTCGGTTACAACTACCAGATTTCCTATGCTGAGCTGGTGCAGCAGGTTACCGGGACGGCGCTCGATAAAAAACATACGCGCGCCAACTGGTTGCGCAGACCGTTGAGCCGGGATGAACTCGATTACGCGATGGACGATGTACGCTACCTGTTGGCGGTTTACGAGGAACTAAACCAGAAGCTCGAGTCGACGGGGCGCAGCAGCTGGATCGAAAGAGATTTGCGTGCTATGAGCGACCCGAAAACCTACCAGGTCGACAAGGCGGGGTTATGGCGGCGGCTCAAAGGGGTGTTGAAACTCAAGGGTGAAAAGCTGCAAATTGCGAGTGAATTGTGCCAATGGCGCGAGGGACTGGCGCAGCGCCAGAACCGACCCCGCCGCTGGATCGCCAAGGATGATGCGCTGATTGAAATAGCGCGCCAGAAACCGATTGACCTTAAAGCCCTGGTGCAAATTCCCGAGTTGAGTGATAAAACCGCCAAGCGCTATGGCGACGAGATATTGCAGATAATCGCGCATGCTGCTCAGGTTGACCCGGCACAGTGGCCACAGCATGACAGGTTTAAAAGTCTGAACAAGCAACAGCTGGCGCTGGGCGACTGCCTGATGGCTTTATGTAGGATGATCGCCGATCAGAACCAGATTGCACTCGCAACGCTGGCAACCCGCAAGGATATCGATAACCTGATTCTGAACTATAAAAGCAGTCGCCTGATGCAGGGTTGGCGTTTTTCGATGGCGGGTGAGCAGTTGCTCGAATTTATGCACGGCCAGTCCATCATCAGCGTGGATAACGAAGCGCTTAAGCTCGATCCCAAATAACCCATTCGCAGTCCCATCGATCAACACGGCATTAACGGTGCGGGTATCGGGATATCTTTGCGGGACGCTGCGCAGCAGGGAAGTTGCGCGCGAGCCTACAGTAGGAATTTGTGGAGTTGGGCCGCGAATGGATTACTGAACGAGAATACTGGAGAACAGGATTTCGCTGACCACCGCACTGCCGGAAAGGTCGGCAATTAAGGCCTGCACCTGTGATGTCGCTTGCAGACGGATTTCCTCGCGCCGGGCGGGTGATTTGATATCGCCTGCTTTTTGCTCGCTGAGCAGCATGATCAGGCTATGCCGAATCGCCGGCACATGTGTCTTGATGGTCTCTTCTGCGTCCGAATCACTGACCAGCACATCGGCGCTGAGCTGCAGAAAAGTGAGCCGCCTGGAGCCGCTCAGGTTAAGTACCATCGGATCACCCAGTGAAATATAGGCCGAGGCCGCCCTGGCTTCTGCCTCGTCATCTGCTGCATTTACCTGGGCGAATACCATCATTAGTATCGTTGCGCTTAAAATTAGCTTTTGCATGGTTATTCCTTACCTCTCATGTAATATAGTTTGTTTATTAAATTCTCGCTTCAAGTGCCCCGGTCATGACTCCAGAACATATTCAACAGTTAATCGCCTCACAGATGCCGGATGCGGCCGTTGAAGTCAGCGGTGGCGAAGGCAAGTTTGTTGCCAACGTCATCAGCGATGCATTCGAGGGCCTGTCCCCGATCAAACGTCACCAGCTGGTTTACGCCTGTGTCAACAATGAAATTGCTTCCGGTGAATTGCATGCATTAACCATTGTTGCTAAGACGGCTGCCGAGGCTGGCTAATCGGCAATAAACTGGCAATCACGCCCTGAATTCTTGGCCTTGTACAAGGCCTTATCGGCGCGTTCGTATATCGACTCGACATCATCACCGTCGCGGGTTTCAGTAATGCCTGCTGACAATGTCAGGGTTACCGGCTCGCCCTTGAAATGAAAACTACTGGCGGCAATGCCGGCACGCATTTTTTCCACCAACTTGCTCGCATTGTCCTGCGCGGTGCTGGTCAGCAACAATACGAATTCTTCGCCGCCGATGCGGAATACATAATCCGACTGGCGCACATAGGTCGTCATCAGCTGCGCAACAAGTTTCAATGCCTTGTCGCCCGCGTTGTGCCCATAGGTATCATTGATCCGTTTGAAGTGATCGATGTCGAGAATAACGTAGCTGAACGGCGTTTGGTAACGGGTCCAGCGCGCGAGCTCCTGCTGAATACGCTCGTCGTAGGCCATACGGCTATAAACACCGGTGAGCGCGTCATAAAGCAGTTTGGTGCGGTTCTCCTGCAGCATGACCTGTAATTCCTGAGTCTCCTGTTCCATCTGGGAGAGCTGCTCGGTGAGCTTCAGGTTGCGCTCTGCGGTTGCCTCGTGGCGCTCGTCAAAGCGTTCCGCAAAATCATCGACGCCACCACTGATATCGTCAATATTTTTTGAAATCTCGGACTTCAACTCCTGCAGGTCATTGCTGGATCGGGAGTTTTTCTGAATTAGCTCGATGCCTTCCTGCACAAAACCCTGTAACGATTTGGCATCCTCGTAATTGGACTCCTGGTCCTTCTGATCTTCATTGATGGCCTGGGTTACATCACCCAGCTGTTCGGTGACCTTGACAATAAAGTTTTCAAGCCCGCGTTTTTCCTGCTCGAGATTTTTAAGTGAGCTCGAAATCGAGTTAACGATGTCGTTCAGAGTATCGGTCCATTGTTCATCGTCAACGCCTTCGTGTACGCGGGTCTGGATCTCCTGGGTGGCGCTGTCTGCGCCTTGAATAAGCGCAAGTTTTTCGAGCAGAGTGGTCATCATCTGATCGGACTGAGCGCCGGTGGAATTCGAGTTGATTTGCGTGTTGATCAAACTGGCCAGGGCATTCAGTTCCTGCTCCCTTACTTCACCGGTATCACCCGTCAATGCGCGTGCCTTTTCTAAAGTGGATTCGTCGAGATCGAGTAACTGCAGTAACGGCAGGATAGAACTGGAAGATGTACCCTTGATGTTGTTACTGCCGAAATTTTCGTTGATGAGCACGGAAAGCTTCTGAATGTAAGCGCTTACCGAGTCACGATCATGACCGTTGGCGACCGAGATCAGCAATTCCGAGCAGATATCCTTCAACTGGCCACGTTGAGCTGCGTTAAAGTGAATGTTCTGCAGCAATTCAAGCATTAGCATGACGGGATCAGAACGACGCGATTTGGCGCCTGCTTTTGGATTTCCGAGCGACGCTACGATTTTAGCGAGCTGTGGTAGTGCCGCGGCAAGTTCATCGTCATGCTTATCCCGCGACAGCTCCTGTATGGTGCGTAACTGCTTGTCGAGCCCGGCATCGAGCCCTCGGCCGGCAATACTCAGGCGGCTGATCGCCATGCGCAGCAGCGTCTCGCATTGCACCCACTGCTGTTCGCGCGCCTCAAGATCCTTGAGTGCGTCTTGATATCTCGACTCCCAGTCGGTATTTTGTTCGACCTCGTGCAACATCGGTTCAGTATCCGTGTCCCTTCCCTTAACGGGTCCGGGGTGAATGCAGATTCTTGCCCTGTTATTGTGGCTCCCACGTTATCGGCTTTGAGCGAGGATTTATAAGTAAAAATATGGAAAATTTATTGTTTATTTGCACGATGGAAAGGTTGTCCGATCCGGGTTCCTACGGATTTTCACTGGACTGCGCGGGAGAGACTGTCGAGGGATTCGTGGTAAGGCGTGACGGTGAATGCTTTGGGTATCGCAATAGCTGCCCGCATACCGGTTCACCGCTGGACTGGGTTGATCACCAGTTCCTCGATATTGAGGGCAGGTTGATCCAGTGTGCAGTGCACGACGCACGCTTTCTGATTGATACCGGGGAATGTGTTCTGGGGCCCTGTCCGGGGGAAAGCCTCGAGTCCCTGCCGATCAGGGTACAAGGTGAAAAAGTCTACTTGCTCAGTGACGCGTAGAGATCGTACTCATCAGCGGCGCTAATCTCGACATGGCAGAATTCACCCAGGGGTAAATTGCTATCCGTTTCAATATGAACCACGCCGTCTATCTCGGGCGCATCGGCATAACTGCGCCCGATATAACCATTCTCGCTACCCGTTTCCACCAATATGGACATTTGTTGGCCGACGCGCTGCTGCAATTTCTGCGCACTGATCGCCTGCTGTTTGAGCATGAAGCGATGAAAACGCTCCTGCTTGAGTGATTCGGGTACCGGGTTGGTAAATGCGTTCGCGCTTGCGCCCTCGACCGCTGAATAGGTGAAACAGCCGACACGGTCGAGCGCCGCGAGTTCGAGAAACTCTAGTAGTTGCTCGAAATCGGCCTCGGTTTCGCCCGGAAACCCGACGATAAAGGTGCTGCGGATAACAATTTCAGGACAAATTTCACGCCATTTCAGAATTCTGTCGAGCATGCGATCACGATTTCCAGGCCTTTTCATGGACTTCAGGATGCGCGGGCTTGCGTGTTGCATCGGGATATCCAGGTAAGGCAGGATAGCGCCGTCAGCCATCAGCGGAATCACGTCATCGACGTGCGGGTAGGGGTAAACGTAGTGCAGGCGAATCCAGACACCTAACTGACCCAGCGCGCGGGCCAGGTCGAGAAACCGGGTCTGCAGTGGCTGACCTTGCCAGAATCGGGTGGTGTATTTGCAATCCACGCCGTAGGCGCTGGTGTCCTGCGAAATGACCAGTATCTCTCGAATTCCCGCATCGACCAGGACCTGTGCTTCATGCATGACTTCATCGATGGGTCTGCTTACCAGGTCACCGCGCAGTGATGGGATGATGCAAAAGCTGCATCGATGATTACAGCCTTCGGATATTTTCAGGTAGGCATAATGCCGCGGCGTCAGGCGCACGCCCTGTTTTGGTACCAGGTCCAGGAACGGATCATGAGGCGCCGGCAAGTGTTGATGCACTGCCTGCATGACTTCATCTCGGGCGTGGGGGCCGGTGACGGCGAGCAGCGAAGGAAAGCGATCGTTGATCAAGTCGGCGCGTTTGCCGAGACAGCCGGTGACGATGACCCTGCCGTTGTGGAGCAGCGCCTCACCGATCGTGTCGAGTGACTCTTCGACGGCGCTATCGATAAATCCACAGGTATTTACGATAACCATATCTGCGTTATCGAATTCAGGTACGATGTCATAGCCTTCAGCCTGCAACTGCGTAATAACCTGTTCCGAGTCGACGGTCGCTTTCGGACATCCCAGGCTGACAAACCCGATTCGGGGCGACGTCGGTTTCATTTCAGGATCAGGCAAGGTAAAAAAAGTTTGCTTTCCAGCAGTGATTTGCTATCAGTTCTGAACAACGAGCACGCGGCCGGGCTGCAATCGCGGTGCCCGGGGTTGTTGAAAATGACCCTGTGGCAGTACCATGAGTGATTATTTTGGTGTTTCAATTCGGTGATACAGCCTGGAAGAGGCCGCATTATCCTCGAATTTGTGATGCAGCGCAAAAATCGAGCGCGCTGGGCACTGGATGAACCCGGTGATCCATGATTTAATCCTGCATATCAGCAGATTACGGTAAAGCCATGAAATCTATAAAATTACTGCTTGTACTATTTATCCTGTCGAGCCAGTCGTTTTCTGCTCGAGCCGAGTTACTGGATCAGGGCTTGAATTCGATCATGCAGATTATCGATAAGGCCATTGTCGAACTTGGCCAACAAACTACCGGAGACAGTGTCGAAGCGGATGCCGCGGCGCTCGAAAATGCCACCAGCACCATTGTCAACCTGTCGAGAACGCTTGGTACGCTAAGTTATTCGCGCCTGCAGTGCGGCGAAGCCGGTGTGCTGGCCGAATTTACCCAGCGCGTTCAATTGATGCCCGAAGAAAGTCGTGATCCCATGCGTGATGCTTTCCAGGAAGGTTTCGATAAAAGCAAAGAGGAAACCCCGTTATTGTCGACGGATGAATGTGAGCGCCTGACACGTTCACGGGTTCGAAGTGAGCCGACCGACGAAGCGAATGTGATCGAAGACAAGAGTACGGCCAAGGCGGAATCCGAGGCCGAGGAAGTCAAGGAAGAGCTGCCACCCGAAGACCCGAAATTCCGGCATTTACGTATCGCCGAATTGACCGGCCAACTCGCCTACAAGCGCAAGTTTTGCGAGGATGAGAAAGTCTTCAACCGAGATTACAACGAATATCTCGAATCCATTCCTGAAGAATTCCGCGAAGAAGTTAAATCGGCCTACTGGAAGGGTTTCAAGCATGGCAAGCACCTCAATAAAAACCTGACCAGGGAACAGTGCTAATCGTCGAGATAGCTGCTGATTAGCAGGTAAATTCCGGGTATTGCCAGGGCCGCGCTCAGCAGTGGCATAATGATTTGCCCGCTTCCCACCATGATCGGAGCAATACCGTCGAGCCCCATAATGATACTGGCGCTGATCACAAAGCTGCCGCCGATAACGGCGCGGATACTGCGCCGGTTTGCCCGGCGAATTTCGTGCTTTAGCGCGTCAATCTGTTGCGAGCGCAGTTCCACCCGGAGTTCATCGTTGGCAATCCGATCAAGCGCCTTGAAAGCAAGCTGGGGAAGATCCGGCAAGTGTTCGGCGATGTAAGGCAGGTTTTTTTTCATGCCCTTGATCAGGGCGCCGGTACCCAGCTGCTCGGAAAGCCAGCGCTCGATAAAGGGTTTGGCCGTGTCCCAGAGATCCAGCTGGGGATACAATTGCCGGCCGATTCCCTCAATATGCAGAAAGGTTTTTTCAAGTAACAGCAGCTGGGGCTGAATTTCCATGTTAAATGCACGTGCTGTCTGGAACAGGCGCAGCAGTAGCTGGCCGAACGAGATTTCTGCCAGCGGGCGTTGAAACATGGGCTCGCAAACACTGCGGATAGTGGCTTCGAATTCGTCGATACGGGTGCCATGATCGACCCAGCCCGAATCGACATGCAGTTCGGCGACACGCCGGTAATCGCGATTGAAAAATGCAACGAAATTTTCCGCAAGGTAGCGTTGATCGCTGGTTGACAGGGATCCCATGATGCCAAAATCAACCGCGATATACCTTGGGTTCTGGGGATTGCTGGCAGCAACGAAAATATTGCCCGGGTGCATGTCGGCATGGAAGTAATTGTGATCAAATACCTGCGTAAAAAAGATTTCTACACCCTTGCGTGATAAAACCTCGAGGTTGATGTCGTGTTTTTGCAGCTGCTTGATATCAGATATTGGGATACCGCTGATGCGCTCCATGACCATGACGCGGGAGCGGCAATAATCCCAGTGCACAGATGGCACATAGAGGTCGGGTGAATCCTCGAAATTGCGGCGCAGTTCACTGGCGTTCGCGGCTTCCCGAACCAGGTCGAGCTCATTGAAGATAGTGGTTTCGAATTCGCGCACTATCTGGATAGGCTTAACCCGCCTGGCTTGTTGCCAATAGCGATCGGCCATTTTCGCGAGCAGCATCAACACCTCGATATCCTGGCGAATCTTCTGTTCGATGCCGGGGCGTACGATCTTGACAACGACGTCCTGGCCGTCAGGCAGTTGCGCGCCATATACCTGCGCAATCGAGGCAGAGGCGATTTCACGTTCATCAAATTTGCCGAACGCCCGCTCCAGCGGCATACCCAGTTGTTGCTCGATAATGTCGCGTGCCTGGTGCCAGGGGAAGGGTGGTACCTGGTCGAGTAATTTCTCGAGTTCGTCGGCAATTTCATCACCGAACAGATCACGTCGTGTTGACATCATCTGCCCGAACTTGATGAAGATCGGCCCCAGCGACTCTATGCATAAGCGCAGGCGCACGGCCTCGCTGCGGTCGTTGCCTCGAAACCAGTTAAACGGATTAATCTTGCCCAGCCAGTATAGCGGGCGGTAGAAATGCATCGATAAAACGATTTCGTCGAGCCCGAAACGGGCTAGCGTGAAGTTGATCGAGATCAGGCGTGACAGGTTACGCATCACCGCGGATCAGTTTTTGTGAGCAACTGCTGCAGCCTGGCCTCGGCGCGCGCGACATCATGCTTGAGCTCGGTAAGCCGGGATTGAAAATCCTCGAACTCGGTCACCGTTGGACTGAGACGCGCCTCTTCGCGTAGGTACTCACTGCTGGTCTGCAGCAATGAGTCAGCACTTTGTCGCAACCAGGTTCCGAGCGCGCGTGAGCGCTGATGGACCTGGAAAGCCACTACATCCCCGGTGCGTCGTGCCAGCGCTTCCTCCCAGTCGATATCCAGGTCGGACAGAATCTTCTGCATTTTTTGTGCCAGCGCCACGTTACCCCGGAAGCTGACGCGTTCCTGCATCGATGTCGAAACCTTGTCATCCAGTGACGCGAGGTTGACCAGGCTGATCAGGCGTCCAGAAATCGTCGCGTCCGGTGGATTGAGCGGTCCCGCGCTTCGACTCAGACGAATACCCCAGGATCCCGGATGACAATAGAGCTGGAAATCGAGATCGGTGATATCGATGGCAATGCAGTACCCTTGCAATTCCTGACAACCCGCGAGCGCATCCTCGTCCAGACCGAGCAGGCGATTGGCACCGATTTCGGCTGCGACGAGGAGCGAATTCTGTATCGATTCGAGGAAGTTTGCATTTAAGCTGTCTGCAGATTGCACGGTGAAATGACCACCTAGTACTTGAAAGCACGATGCAGGGCAACGATACCGCCGCTGAGATTATGCACCTCGACTTCGTCAAAACCACCCTGTTCGATAATGATTTGTTTCAACGCCTCCTGGTCCGGATGCATTCGAATCGACTCGGCAAGATACTGGTAACTGTCGCGGTCGCCGGCAATAAATTCACCCATGCGCGGCAGAATATTGAAGGAGTAAAAATCGTAGAGCTTATCCAATGGCTGGTAAAGCGGTTTGGAAAACTCGAGCACGCAAAGACGACCACCGGGTTTCAGAATGCGCTGTATCGATGCCAGTGCTGCAGCTTTGTCAGTGAAATTGCGCAGACCAAAGGCAATGGTGATGCAGTCGAAATAATTGTCAGCAAATGGTAATAACTCGGCGTTACATTGCACGGCTTCGGCTCGACTAACGACGCCATTGTCGATCAACCGGTCTCGCCCCCGGTGTAACATCTCGGCGTTAATATCAGCCAGAACAACAAGACCGTCTTTACCGACCATCTGTGCCTGTTTAAACGCCAGGTCGCCGGTGCCACCGGCGAGGTCGAGCACTTTGTGACCGGGTCGCAAACCACACATTTCAAGTGTAAAGCGCTTCCACAGGTGATGCACGCCCAGCGACATGACGTCGTTCATCAGGTCGTATTTTTGCGCGACCGAACTGAACACGGCACCCACCCGGCCCTGCTTTTCCGTGACCGGGATCTCTTCGAAACCAAAGTCTGTGGTAGATTTTTCGCGCATCATCGAACCATAACACGTGACATCGATTGCGTCATTCCCGCGCCGGTAACGCCATGGCCGCATCCCTTTTAGCTGCGCCACACGGAGTCCCCGGCCGCGCCTTTAGGGTTCACACGATTCCCGATCACACGAGATTGTTGCTCTTTAAGCGCCTGGCTTGCGCTTGTGGCCCTCGGCTTCGAGCCGCTCCAGGTAATGTTGCCATCTTTCTTCGTAGGTTACGCCGAGTTCGTACAGGTAGTCCCAGCTGTAAATGCCGGTATCGTGATTATCGTCGAAAGCCAGCTTGATCGCGTAATGGCCCATCGGTTCGATATTGTTGATATTGACGTCCTCCTTGCCAACCTGCAGCACGTCCTGACCGGGACCATGACCCTGCACTTCCGCGGAAGGCGAGTAGACCCTCAAGTACTCGACCGGCAACTTGAAACTTGAACCGTCCTCAAAGCTGAGTTCGAGCACGCGCGACATTTTATGCAAATTTATTTCGGTCGGCTTCATCAGAGTATGTACTGTGACAGGTCTTCATCCAGTGACAGCTCACCGAGATGCTCGTTAACGTATTCGGCATCGATAGTAATGGTTTGATCGACCATGTCCGAAGCCTCGAAACTGACAGTATCGAGCAGTCGCTCCATCACCGTATGTAAACGGCGTGCACCTATATTTTCCTGCTTTTCGTTAACCTGCCAGGCAACCTCGGCAATGCGTGCAAGACTGTCATCGGTAAAGACCAGGCCGACACCTTCGGTTTCCATCAGCGCAGTGTACTGTTCCGTCAGCGAGGCGTTCGGCTCACGCAGGATGCGCACGAAATCGTTCACGGTCAGCGCCGAGAGTTCGACCCGTATCGGCAGACGCCCCTGCAGTTCCGGGATCAGGTCGCTGGGCTTGGCAACGTGAAAGGCGCCCGAGGCGATGAATAAAATATGATCCGTTTTAATCATGCCGGCTTTGGTAGTTACGGTGCAGCCCTCGACCAGGGGTAACAGGTCGCGCTGCACGCCCTCACGCGATACGTCGGTGCCACTGGTTTCGCCCCGCTTTGCAACCTTGTCGATTTCATCGATAAAAACGATGCCGTTTTGTTCCGCGTTTTCGAGTGCTGTCAGTTTCAGTTCATCCTCGTTGATTAACTTTGCGGCCTCTTCGTCGGTCAGCATTTTGAGCGCATCCTCGACGCGCAATTTACGTGTCTTGGTTTTCTGGTTACCCAGGTTCTGGAACAGGCCCTGCAGCTGGTTGGTCATATCCTCCATTCCAGGGGGCGCCATAATCTCAACACCAAGCGACGGCAGCTGCAGATCAATTTCGATCTCCTTGTCGTTGATTTTGCCCTCGCGCAGCATTTTGCGGAATTTCTGACGCGTGCCGTCACTGCTGGCATCCTCTTCCCCGGTAATGTCTTTCGGACGGGGCAGTAATGCATCCAGCACCTTCTCCTCGGCGGCATCCTCGGCGCGGTGGCGCACCCGGCCGACTTCCGACTCGCGCATTTGCTTGATCGACACATCAACAAGGTCACGGATGATGGACTCGACATCACGGCCGACGTAACCGACCTCGGTAAACTTGGTTGCTTCAACCTTGATAAAAGGCGCGTTCGCAAGTCGCGCCAGGCGACGCGCGATCTCGGTTTTACCAACCCCGGTGGGTCCCATCATCAGTATATTCTTGGGCGTAATTTCGTTGCGCAGCTCTTCGCTGACTTGCTGGCGTCGCCAGCGGTTGCGCAGCGCGATTGCGACCGCACGTTTGGCCTTGTCCTGACCGATGATATGATTATCGAGTTCCTGCGAAATCTCGCGCGGGGTCATCGGCGACTGGGTAATGGTTTTGGTATCCAAGGCTTTAACCTAGTAATCGATAGCTTCGAAAGTATGATTGAGATTGGTAAATACACAGATTTCGCCGGCGATCTGCAATCCCTTCTCGACAATTTCGCGTGCACTCATCTCGGTCGTGTCAAGCATCGCGCGTGCGGCTGCCTGGGCATAGGCGCCGCCCGAACCGACTGCCATCAGGCTATCTTCCGGTTCAATGACGTCTCCGTTACCCGAGATAATCAGTGAAGCCTCTTCATTGGCGACGCAAAGCAGTGCTTCGAGGCGTCGCAGCGCGCGATCGGAGCGCCATTCCTTCGCCAGTTCGACCGCGGCGCGAACCATCTGGCCATTGTGTTTCTCGAGTTTACCTTCGAATAGCTCGAACAGCAGAAATGCGTCGGCAGTACCCCCGGCAAATCCGGCGACGACTTTATCCAGGTAAAGCCGGCGTACCTTGCGTGCGTTTCCTTTCATGATGGTGTTACCCAGGCTGACCTGGCCGTCACCGCCAATCACAACGCTGTTATTACGACGCACCGATAATATCGTAGTGCCTTCGAACTGTTCCAAGATCCCGCCCCGGCAATTTCATTATGGACATTGTGATATATGGGCGAACGGAAATAAATACAAGTTTTCAGGGTCATCGCCACAGGTTTGGCGCCTGGCCGACCTTATTTGCGCTTGGCGCGTGGGTGTGCCCCGTCGTATACCCTGGCCAGGTGCTGAAAGTCGAGATGCGTGTATACCTGGGTGGTCGCGATATTCGCGTGCCCGAGCAGTTCCTGCACCGCACGCAGGTCCGAACTGGATTCGAGCATATGGGTGGCAAAAGAGTGGCGCAACGTGTGTGGTGACAAATGCTGATCGAGTGCCTGGCACTGGATCAACTGGTTGAGCCGGCTTTGCACGTTGCGCGGCGAGATACGCTTGCCCTGCTTGCTCAGAAACAGGGCCACCTGTTGACTGTCCTGGGTGAAATCCTGGCGCAGTTTTAGCCAGCGCTTTACCGCGGTAACGGCCCTTGAGCCGACCGGCAGGTAACGGGTTTTATTTCCCTTGCCGGTAACCACCAGTTGCTGCTGTGACAAATCAATGTCATCGAGATTGATATTGACCAGCTCGGCGAGTCGCAGGCCCGAGGAGTAAATCAATTCGAAAATAGCCGCGTCACGAACCTGAACTGCGTTGCTGTCATCGGGAATAGACAGCAAGCGGTCGATGGTTTCGGCATCGCAGGTTTTGGGCAGGGGCTTGTCTCTTTTAGGCGCACTCACGTCGAGCGCCGGATTTTTTGTAACCACCGCGCTGCGGATCAGAAACTGGTAAAAGCTGCGAATCGAGGATAGTTCACGTTGAATAGTGCGGCTCTTGCGCCCGAGGCGATGGCGTTTGGCGGCAAAACCGCTGACCTGCGCATGGCCGACCTGCGCCCAGGTTTCAATCCCCTGGCCAGCCAGGTATTGCCTGAACTGATTCAGATCGCGCCGGTAGTTTGTGCAGGTATGCGGTGAGTAATACTTTTCACTGCGTAACATCTGGATGAACAGGTCCAGATCCTGGTCCATCCGGGCTACTCCGCCTGCAGCAGGCTCTGCAAACGCGTACTGACCAGTTCGCCCAACTGCTGAAGAAAGATAGTACCCATGCTGACACCGAAACGATCGGCGTTAACGCTGCCGAGGCACAATAGCCCGAGATTGCCAGTGTGGTACAGCGGGATCAATGCGCTCGAACCAATGCGGATATCCGGGCCGAATAGCTCGCGGTTGATCTTTTCGTCCTGTTGGCCACAGACCGGTTTGCGCGCTTCAATCCAGGGTTTGACACTATCGACGATGCCGCTTTCGCTATCAAGATAAAGCCCGTCAAGAATATTTTCTGTCTCGCTAACACCCGGAAGAAAGCGGAAACAGACAAAATCGGTATAAAAGAAGGTTTGCACCTGGTCCTGCACCATCGACAGTATGTCGTGCAACTGATCGGTATTCATCAGCTCCAGTGCAAGGCGATGAAAACGCTGATTCAGCTCCTCGTTTTCGCGGGCAATACCGACCAGCTCGTCGATTTTGGCCTTCAGTGTCTGGTTTTCTTCGCGCAGTAACTTGAGCTGGCGTTCCACCAGCGAAGTTGCGCCACCGGTCTTGTGCGGAATCACAAGGGAGGAAAAAACCTCCGGGTAAGACATCAGCACTTCGGGATTGTCTCGCAGGTACTGAACCACTTTTGTCTCGTCTGTTGGATCGGATTGCTGCTGTTCAGCGGATACTTCACTCATAATTGATTTCGCCCTGATAAACCATAGCCGTTTCGCCCGTCATCATAACGGGGTTTGCGTCACCTTGCCATTCCAGTTTGAGTTCGCCGCCTACTAGCACCGCTTTTGCGACCGGTTCCAGCAGGCCGAGCTGCACCCCGGCAACCATCGCGGCACAGGCGCCACTGCCGCAAGCGCGGGTTTCACCCACGCCGCGCTCGAAAACGCGCAATTTGAAAGTATCGCGCGCAAGGATCTGCATAAAGCCGACGTTCACGCTGTCGGGGAATAACAGGTTTGCCTCGAAATGGGGTCCCATGGTCTCTACGCCCGCGGTATCTACATCGTCAACCTGGATAACCATGTGCGGATTTCCGATCGACATTGCGCTGAAACTGATTTCATGGCCCTCGTAATCGGTCTGGTAGAGATCCTGCCGTCGCTCTGCCCGCAATGGAATTTCGGCCGGGTCAAATCGCGGAATGCCCATATCGACGCGGTAACGGGTCGTATCGATCGCTTCGAGTTTCAACAGGCCCGAGCTCGTTTCCACCGGGATAACGTCGAGCGTGGTCAGACCCTGTTCACGCACGAAGCGCGCGAAACAGCGCGCGCCATTACCGCATTGCGCGACTTCGCCGCCATCGGCGTTAAAGATCCGGTACTTGAATGCAGCGGCGTGGTTATCGGGTTTTTCAACGATCAGCATTTGATCAAAACCGATGCCATCGTAGCGGTCGGCCCAACGCCTCACCAGTTCGGGGCGCGGTTCAAAATGCTGGTTGATCGCATCGATAACGGCAAAATCGTTACCGAGACCGTGCATCTTCGCAAATCTCAATTTCACGGCAACAGGGACTCACCGCGAATCAGGTCGGCAAAGCTCTCGCGTTTGCGCACGCAGAAATGCATGTCGCCATCGACCATAACCTCGGCCGCACGTGCTCGCGTATTGTAATTTGACGCCATGCCGAACGCGTAAGCTCCACTCGATCGAATTGCGAGCAAGTCATCTTGCTCGAGGCTCAAGCTGCGATCCTTGCCGAGAAAGTCGCTCGATTCACAAATTGCGCCGACCACGTCGTAAGTCTGCTCGCGAGCAGAGCTGTCTTGCCTGACCGGGATAATTTCCTGCCAGGCACCGTAGAGCGAAGGTCTGATCAGGTCGTTCATCGCCGCATCGATTACGGCGAAGTTTTTGTCGGGCCCGTGCTTCAGATAGTTGACCCGGCTGACCAGGATGCCCGCATTGCCGGCAATAGCGCGACCGGGTTCGATGATGATAGTGCCATCGAACTTTTGCAGGTGCTCACGCAGGGCGCTGGCCCATTCGGCAGGTAGCGGCGGCTCCTCGTCGCGATAACGGATTCCGAGGCCGCCACCGAGGTCCAGGTGATGAATATTGACGCCCTGTTGTCGCAAGCGATCGATCAACTCCAGCAGTCGATCAAATGCATCGATATACGGTGACATTTCGGTTAACTGTGAACCGATGTGACAGTCCATACCGATGACATCGATGTTATCGAGCGCGGATGCGTCGAGGTAAATCTGCTCGGCATCGCTGAAAGGGATGCCGAACTTGTTTTCTTTGAGCCCGGTGGAAATGTAGGGATGTGTCTTGGCGTCGACGTCGGGATTGACGCGAAACGAAACCCGCGCCGTCTTGCCTTTGCGCCCGGCAATTTCATTGGTGCGATCGAGTTCCTGCGCGGACTCGACGTTGAAGCAGAGAATATCCAGATCCAGCGCGGTTTCGATTTCATGCGCCAGTTTACCAACCCCGGAAAAGACGATGCGCTCCGCCTTGCCGCCAGCCTGCAGCACGCGCTGCAGTTCACCACCGGAAACAATATCGAAGCCCGAGCCGAGGCGTGCCAGCAGGTTCAATACGGCGAGATTGGAGTTTGCCTTGACCGCGTAACAGACCAGGTGATCGTGCCCGTCAAGCGCGTTATCGAAGGCATGCCAATGGCGCTCCAGCGTAGCCCGTGAATAGACGAACAGCGGGGTACCGTAGTTAGCGGCAAGATCGGTAATCGCGATGTCTTCGCAATAGAGTTCACCCTGTTTATATTCGAAATGATCCATACCTATCCGCTAACATTCTTGGCCTTTTTCTCTTCTTCCTCGGGCAATACCAGGGCGCCCTTGTTACCGCAGCCGGAAAGCACCAGCAACAGGCAACAGCAGGTCAGAAAGCTGATAAGACGGAATCGCATCATGCCGCAGAGATTACACGCTTTGCACCGAGTGCCCAAATCCCGGCACCAAACAACAGCCCACCACCGACCAGGCTATAGATTCTTTGCGCGCGTGGGGACGCGAGCAGGCGTCGAATTGACGCTGCAAACAGGGCGTAACTGGTCGCACCAATGGTGGCGAGCACGACAAAGGTTACCCCGAGAATCCACAATTGCGGTATCACCGGGTGTGCGGCGCTGATGAACTGCGGCAGCAGGGCGATAAAAAACACGATGCTCTTGGGATTCAGGGCGGTGACGACAAAGGCGTTGCCGAAAAGCTTGTGCGCTGCCACCTCCGGAGTTTGCTGGACCTGTTCGGGCACCGGGTTGCCGGCAGCACGCAGCAGCAGAATACCGAGGTAGATCAGGTAGAGGCCGCCGATCCACTTGACGATCGTAAACCAGAAAGCCGATGCTGCGAGCAGGGTACCCACGCCGATCAATGACAGCGTGATTGCGACCGAGTCGCCAAGCGCTACGCCGGCGACCACAGGTAATGTGGCCTTACGCCCATGCGCAATCGAATAGCTCAACACCAGCAGGATGGTCGGGCCCGGGATCGCCAGTACGACAGTACTGGTGGCGACATAAGCTAGCCAGAGTTCAAGCGGCATGATCAGGCCTCCGGCAACAGCTCCCGCCGCCGTGCTTCAAACTCGGATAACAGCCTGCCGGGATCCGCACACAGGGCATCGCGCGCAGTTTCGATATAGGCGCGCAGGTTGCGATCAAGGTCATCGGGCAATTCGTCTTCATCCAGCACTCGGCAACGCAGGTCAGGCGAAATCAGCACATCCACGGCCAGGTCGCGCCACGCGACCTGATCAGTGGATATGTGGGTGTTATCGCAGATATTAAAGTATAACGCCAGCGTTTGGCATTGGTGGTCAATCCAGTGGTAGGCGTTGTAGGCCCGGTCCTCCCAGAAATATCCGATGCTGATCGAGTTTTTCGGCAGCAGCAGGTCTTCAAGCTGTATGTCGCGAGGCATTCGATATATCATGGCGATCTCGCCCTTGGCACGCTTCAGCAGCTCACAGTTAAATTCCTTGCGCTCACCCGCAAGCGTGGTCTTTATTTCTACGATACGGGCGCCGGGCAAAGTCAAATTTCAAACAGGATCGGTTTGGCGCCTTTCCACAGCGTGGCGATGCCAATCTCGCGCAGCTTGTCCAGATCGGAAGTGATCGTGGCGAAATGGTTGCCGGCGAGCGTGCCTGCCTTCGATGCGAACTGAACGCTGCCGTAGGCAATCAGGATTTC
>JAOTYD010000030.1 GCA_029862005.1 Gammaproteobacteria bacterium
TGGCACAACTCAATTTCAAAAACTCGTCTAAAAAGTGACTTTTTGTTAATTACTTTACCGGACAAGTACTTATGACATGTTCGCGTGTTATATTTTGTTTTGTAATCGACCTATTCCAACAAAAGTAAAATTAAGGAGTTTAGAATTAAACTTTTTGGAACAATCCAGACATATGGCTACTGAGCAACTTTCTGCAGACCCTTCGGCTGATCCTCCTCCTGATCGGCAGCAACATAACGGCTGGCGAACCTTTGGCATTGTTGTGATTACTGTGGCAGTGACGCTGGCTGTCGGTTATTGGGCCGTGACCACCTGGCTATTCCCGACAGAGTTCAAACCGGTAGTGCTTAACCAGGAACAACAGCAAACCCTGGACCGAAAAATTAAGTTGCTCGGTGGGAGCTCGCAGCCAAGTGAAAAAGAGGCAATTGAACCCGAAGCCTATAGTGAGGTCGGCGCCAGCCGTGAAGTCGAATTCAGCGAACGGGAACTCAATGCCTTGTTGGCCAAAAACACCGAGCTAGCCAACAAACTGGCCATCGATCTCTCGGACAATCTGGTCAGCGCCAAACTGCTGGTTGATGTTGATCCTGATTTCCCAGTCTTGGGAGGCAAGACGATCAAGGTCACCGGCGGCATGGAGCTACGCCTGGTCGATAATAAACCGAGCGCAGTGCTCAAGGGCATCAGCGTCTGGGGTGTACCGCTACCCAATGCCTGGATTGGCAATATAAAAAATGTTGATCTCGTGCAGGAATTTGGTGAGGCCGGCGGTTTTTGGCAGGCCCTTAACGAGGGTGTGAAGAAGATCGACGTGAGGGACGGCAGGCTACTGATCCAACTTAAGGAGTAGATCAATGGTAAATATTCTGGCTCTGAACTCAATCAAACCACTCAATTCAAGATACCGAATATTGAAACCTGATCTAGCGCATGCAGTCAGCCAAAGTGGCCACGTAAAGTATAGTTAAGAACGGGTTCGAGAGTCCTTTTTTGGATCGGAAGCAACCCCTGATTTCAAGAATTTGAGTGTCCGCTCTTATCATTCCGATAATGCCGATCTGCTAAGATTGGGCTTTGCAGTCTTTCTGTTGCCAGGCTAAAGAAACGGGAAATGATCGATACCAATACCAGGAACCTGGCCACGGAAGTCAGAAATCTGCCGCCGTCGATGCTGGACGCGAGCCTGTTGGCCGAGTATGTCAAAACCGGTGTCGCATACGATTTGTCGGCATTGTGTAAAAAGGCCGATGTTTCATTGATTCAGGTGGCGCAAATTATCGTCGCATGCGGACTTGACGAGGTCGACAAACTGCCAGGTTACGCGGTAACCCAGGAAGTTTTCGACCTGGCTGAAAACCTGTACTCGATCGGTGAGTCCAGGCGCCAATGGCAGTTAATCCGGAACCGGCATAAACCCGAATATCTGGAAGGTCGCCTGTCGAGAGAAGCCTTGAAACGGCTCGAACTCGACCCGACCAGGACCAAGCGCCATTACGCAGACATATTTTTTCGAGCCTGGGCAGTTTTCTGGGACGACGGCTTTCTCGATCGCATGATTCACAAGGTCGACAGCCGAATCATTGCGAGCATACCCGAAGCGCTGCTCACCAAGAAAATCTGTTTTACTGCGGTATCGAAGTCGGGTTTGGCCCTGCGTTATGTACCGGAATCAATGCGCAGTCTCGCCGTCTGCGCCCAGGCCGTACAGAATAATGCTGCCGCAATCGCTTTTACACCAGCCCCGCTGCGCGACCAGATCAAACATCTGCAAGCGACCGGGTTCGAATAAAGCAACGGATTGCGTGCGTCTAAAACGGGCTAGAGACCTCGTCTAATCCCCTTTTTTCCCCGTATTTCCGCCATTTTAGAATTACCGACCATCCGATAACTGATGATTTTTCGCGAAATATAGCCGTATTTAGCTATATAGGTACTAGCAGGAACCCGGAGAAAGCAGTATCTAAACGCAACCTAATCAATGGTAAAGAGAAATGAATGTTTCAAAATCAGACAATGATTCTCAAAAAGATCGCTCCAGATTGAGAAACTTTGACCTTACGGTTGAAGAAATCAGGATCTTGAAGGCCATCAAGGATCTAACCCTGTCTCTTGAAAACATTGAACGCAAGGATAATCGACCTGAGCGACTGGAATATTTTCGCTGTGCCATCAGACAGCTTGAAGACAAGCTGGAAGAAGTCAGAGAAAATACCCTGATCAGATAACGCCTGGTGTATCGAGCAGTATCGATAAGCCCAAATCAATCGCTCGCCTTTCAATGCTTATGAAAAGCCACCAGTCCCTGGTTAATCCCCGTGCTGACAGCGTCTTTAACGATTAGTTTGCAAGAAATATAGCTAGCAACAGGAGCAAAAATGTAATTCCCTGCATACCAACCCTTGCAAACATTAATTGGGTTGAATGTTTCCGATCAAATTCGCCACCATGGGCCATTGACCAGATACCTGTACCAATCAAGCCTACGGTCATCAAAAGAGCAGCCACTATTACCACATTCAGAATGTCCATAACCTGTCTCCGGATATGATGTCCTCTTAATTTTAATGAACCTATTTGGGTAATTCTTGATGGGGGTCAATGAAGCCTAACTGAATTCACCGTGGCTCGGCTCGCAAATAACCTACAAATTCAAGCATTCCGAAAGTCAATCATATGTGGGATTGACCAGTTGCTTACGTTCAGTGATAAAGCCTGATGTATCTATTGTTTTAAGATTACGCCTGGCTTTTTTGGAGCCGAATTCGACAGCTTTGCTGTACATATCCTCTGCCTTTTTTAAATTTATTCTCGTGCCAAGTCCGGTTTGGTACATGATGCCAAGATTGTTATAGGATTCAGCTAAAAATTTAGTAGTCAGCTGCAGACTGTTTGTCTGAAATGCCAGCGGTGCTCTAGTCGCCTGCTGAAAATACTCAAATGCTGCGTCATCATTCTGGACTACGCCCTTACCCGTGTAATACATGTACCCCAGCTTGTATGCGGCCAGTAAAGACCCATGATCCGCGGCAGTGCGATACGCCTCCTCTGCCTGCACATAATCAGGTGACGCTTTCTTGAAATGTGATTCTGCAACCTTGAAAAACACGTCTGCCTTTTCCAGTCGAAGTTTGATTTTTTCGGCAGCGGGATCATCCCTGGCAATCTCCATGCCTGGCAGGTTTAAACTGAATATATCTGGAAACTCCGCTTTCCGGGGCGCCAGGTACACCATCGACGAAACGAAAACCAGCATAAACATAAACGCAGCCATGCTGGATGTTCCCGCCCTGTTTTTAATCCAGATAATTTTATTCAATTGATCGTCGAACATTTTGTCAGCGGACCTGATCATGCTTTGTGCTTTCAGGTAATAGAAATAATTGGCGAACAGCGCGACAAAAATAAATGGTGCGAAACAAACCAGTGCTACCAGTAATAAGGAGACCAGATTACTGTTCAGTGCCTGCGGCATGTAGGAATTATAAAAAGTAAGCGTTAGCATATAGGCCAACCACAGGATTAATGTAAAGATCCAGAGTTTCCGGTACAGAGTCCAGACAAACATCAGCGCTAGCACAGCAAACGGGACCTGGAGCATCGTTATATCAGGCAGAAGCTTGTATTCGGACGGTCCCGGATAAAACTGAATCGCCACCACGATCACGGCGAACAACAAGATTGAGAAGTTGAGAATTCTCATCAGGCGTTTGTTCGCGTTAATCCTCGACAAGGGATTGAATTTTACCGATTGCTTGAACTCGCTGAATGCGACCATATAGTATTCAGCGGCATCTCTCGGACTCCATAGAAAATTTCGCTCTCCCACAAAAGCCCGGTGTAGTTCGGCCTCCAGCCTGTCCTCTTTAAAGGTCGATTTATTCGCCCGTGATTTGCGCTTTTTACTCGAACTTGAAGTGTAATGCGCATGAATATTAAACGCTTTTTCTGCGATAACAGCGGCTAGTTTTTTCGGGCAGCCGTTTTGCGTGATCTTGATCGCGATTCTGCTTTCGCTCATTCCGGTTTGTGCCAGCTTGATCGCATAATCGAGCATTACCTCCCAGAAAACTGTATCGGCGTATTTATCTCCCGTATCGTTATGCTCTTCTTTGAAACCGGAGTAACTATCAGATTTCCCTGGTTCTGAATCCGGATCGCGGTATTCCCAGTAAGAACCCGATTCAGGTTCACCGTTGCCGCTTTTGGCACGATTTTCGGATAGTATTTTGTAAGCCTCGGCAGCCTGATGAAATCGTTCCCTGGCCTCGGATGAATTGTCACATCTATCCGGGTGCCATTTCATGGCTTCCCTGCGGTAGGCCTTTTTTATTTCTTCATCGGTGGCATCGGTTGAAACACCAAGAATTTCGTAGGGATTCATGAACTAGTGTGCTGTGGTATCAATATGTGTGAGTGTAACCTTAGACGATTAAATCTAGGACATTAGGCGAACCAGAGTATTTTTTTCATCACTGTCTGTTACCGCAGCCATTGCCGTTTTAAACGCCATTACGTTTTTATCGTGACAGGCGAGTAATTTTTCCAACTCCAGGTTTTCCTCGACACTGGGTACGCCACCAGACTTGTATTTAGTTTCGATTGCTTGCAGACAGCTATAATGTGCTGTCTTACTATCGCTCATATCGAGAAAAGCCTGGTAGGCTATTTTCGCTGCTTCACTTAAACTGTCTACGGATTGCATGATCTATGGCTTAATTCTATTGCGGTAAGCAAATTATAGCCGATGGGATTCAGTGCCGGATAAAATGGACCGTCAGTGAATGCCGGTAGAGGATCGTCAGAAATACAGTCAGCACGAATAGCTGATACCAACCAATCGGGTATCGCAGCCACGGACTGCGATCTTCAGGCTGTCTCCAGAGATAATAAGAAATCAGTTTCGCGGGCTCGTAGGTTGCGGTAGCGGCGAGCGACCGGCGGTATTCATCGCTGGCACCCGGGTGCGAATCAAGCCCGTCGACAATATATCCAAGGTAGGTAGGCGTGGGCTTCAGGTTCGGGGTGGAGAGGTTGGTCTGATAAAAATAAACGGTTTCCCCATCCTGCTCGACAAAAGTACGGCGGTACCTTCTCAATACGGGTACCGCTTCGTAGAAATCCATGCGAACCGCATCTCTGCCCGAGAGGGTATAGAGATAACCGTGAAGTATCTCACCGGGCGCATAAGTTGCCGACGCGTATCCACAGCCCGACCACGGCGCCGGGTGATCAAAACGCAGGCCGTAATCCCTGAGTGTAAAGTGTTTAACCGCGAATGGCGTAATTCGCCGTTCCTTCATTATCGTGTCGCTCAGATTGGCACCGAAAGCCAGGTATTTAACCTGTTCGGGTCCGTGGCCAAACAGGCGCTTGATGTTGCAGATTTCAAACAGGAATCGCCAAATCAGATAACGATGCATGCTGCGCTCGCTCGACTAGATACCGGTGGCAAGATACTGAGTTAGTTTATTTGGGTCAATTCCCGGGAATCAAATTTCCGTTCGTTGACGGATCCTCGCGATCAACGGCGCTTCGGTGCAGCAGGTAATCGTGCAGTACTCACATTGCTCGAGTTTATATTTCGTTATGACTGGCGTTTTCGGTAACATCGGATCAGAAAACCCAGGATAGACTAATGAATCCGTTAAAGGCGCCGTTGAACGAATCAGAAATCAGGCAGACGGTCAGCGTGGTTAGACGCGACGCCGGACTGGATGATTCCGCCTGGTTCGAAACCGTCAGCCTCGACGAATCTGATCGATTTTCGGGGCAACGCAGCGTATACGTTTGCTGCTACGAGCCCGCCAGCAACCGTACGCTGGCTGGACTGGTTGTTCTCGAAACCGATGCGTTACATGACTGGCATCATGTCGAGGGTGTCCAGGCGCGCATTGTGCCCGACGAATTTGTCATGGCCTGCGAACTGGCGCGGCAGGATCGGCGTTTTCTCGCTGCATTGAAGAAACGCGGCCTCGACGATGCTTCGAGAGTACTGATTGAAAGCTGGTCCGCAGGAAACTTCGGCAGCCCGGAAGAACAGGATTGTCGCATTGCCTACGGTCATTGCTGGCTGATGAACGATGCTGGTGACAATCCCTATGCGCGACCAATTGCCAACCTGCATCCAGTGTTCGACCTGGCGAAGCGCGAAATCATTCGTATCGACGACTTCGGCGTGGTGCCGATTCCGCCCGACCCTGGCCCGATTCGACGCCAGCGACAGCGTAACGACCTGACCGAAATCTCGATCACCCAACCCGACGGACCCAGCTTTGAAGTCGACGATTATCATGTCAAATGGCACGACTGGGAACTGCAGGTGGGTTTTGCACAACGCGATGGCCTGGTACTTTACGATATCGGTATCCATGATAAGGGTCGGCTGCGCCCACTCATGAAACGTGCCTCGATGGCCGAGATGGTGGTTCCCTATGGCGACCCGCGTGACGCAAATTTTCGCCGCAACGCCTTCGATACCGGTGAGCACGGAATTGGCGTTTCGCTCGACTCGCTCGCGCTCGGCTGTGATTGCCTGGGACATATTCATTACTTCGACATCTGGACCCACGACTGGCACGGAGAACCGCGCCTGATCAAGAATGCGGTCTGCATGCACGAGGAAGATTACGGAATCCTGTGGAAATACTCGGTACCCTCGGCGCAGCAAGCTACAGTGACACGCTCGCGCCGACTGGTAGTCTCGTCACTCGCAACGATCGGCAATTATGTCTATGGCTTTTTCTGGTACTTTTACCTGGATGGGACCATCGGCGTTGAAGTCAAGGCAACCGGCATTCCGTTTCCATCCGCGCTCGAGAACGGCAAACCGAGTCCTTACGGCCGTCATATTGGCAATCAAATCGAATCGCACGTGCATCAGCACGTGTTCAGTTTTCGTTTCGATATGGCAATTGACGGCGAACGCAATTCCGTCAGTGAAATCAATTTCTCTGCAGCACCCGCTGGTGACTCCAATCCTTACGGTAATGCTATCCACACCAAGGAAACGCGTTTTACCACTGAGCTGCAGGCACAGCGAGAAATCGATGCGCGTGCCTCCCGCTACTGGCGCGTGCTCAATCCCGATGTCCACAACTGCCATGGTGAACCGGTTGCCTACAAGTTGCTGCCCGGGACCAACAGCTTTCCGTTTCAACAACCGGATTCTTCGATCGGTCAACGCGCCGCCTTTATGTATAAACATCTGTGGGTGACTCGCTACGCCGCCGACGAACTCTACCCTGCCGGCTGGTTTCCGAATCAGCATGCGGGCGGCGATGGATTGCCGAAATGGACCCAGGCCGATCGCGACATCGACAATGAAGACATCGTGGTCTGGCACACGGTCAACTATCACCACTGGCCAAGACCCGAGGACTGGCCGGTGCAGCCCGTGGTTTATGCCGGCTTTCACTGGATGCCGGACGGATTTTTCGACGAAAATCCAACCATGGACGTGCCGCGCAAGTCCTGAACAGGATATCAAAGTCCGCAAGGAACAAGCTGGGTTCACTCGCGATGGTCGAGCCTCAAGGTGCGGCAGCTACGATTTCGGCCAGTACCTGCTCCGACATTCGCCAAATTCCATTTCCGTAATTCCCGGCAAATATGGTCACCACGAGTTTCTTGTCAGGAATGATAAAAAGTCGCTGACCGCCATAACCTACGCCGGTAATCGCGGTAAAGTCACCATACTCGCCGTTGAAGTTACCGTGCCACCATTGGTAGCCATAACCGTAAATTCCATCGAAACTCCAGATCGAAAAAGTCTGTTCGGTGTGGCGCCTGGTGGAGATTTGAATCCATTCCCGCGGCACAATTTGCCGCCCTTTCCAACGTCCCTGGTTAAGCACCATTGACCCAACCTTGGCGAGGTCCCGGGCAGTGGCGCGCAAGCCACTTGCCGCGCTAGGGAGTTTCGACCGCAAGCGCCAGATTCCAAGGCCGCGCCATTCGACGTCCTTAGTCAGAAATATCCAGGGGTTCAGCGAGGTTATCACGGGCAAACTCGAGGAAGGGCTGACCACTGATTTTCTCGATTAAGGCGGCAATCACCATAGTCATACCACCGTTGTAGTACCAGCGCGCACCCGGTTTGCTGTGCAACGGTTTGGTCAGCGCAAATTGAACCGGGTCCGGGGCGTAATACATGCTGATCTCATCGTTTTTGGGATTTGAATAGGGCACCTCCATTTCATTCCATTCGAAACCCGCGGTCATGGTCAGCACATGATGCAGGGTCACTTGTTCAACGCCAGGTGCTACCTGGTTCGCGAACTCGGGAAAAAAATCGATGATCGGGCGTGACAGGGCACTATCGAATTCGTCACCTAGAGCTATACCCAGCAGCAATGAGGTGACACTTTTTGAAATCGAGCGCAGATCATGGAGACTATTTTCGTTGAACTCCCGGTGCCCTATCGAGATCCCCCAGCTTTCATCCTTACCGGCGAGGTATTTCTCATAGACGAGCTTACCGTCGTACTCGACCAGCAAGATATGTGCATTTGGATGCCACCCCGTCTCAAGACGCTGATTTAACTGTCGTATTTTTCCGACGTCGAAACCGCTGGCTTCTAACGTGGCGGTTGTCCAACCATCATCGCGCTGTTCGGCAGAATTAGCTAAACTGACCGGCGCTCCCTGGGAACAACCCAGCAATAGTAGTGGCACAAGACAGGATAGCAAACGATGCATGCAAACAAGATATCTTTTACAGCTATCGACGACAACCTGAATTCAGTCCGAGACAACAATGAATAACAGCAGACCTAATATACTCGTAATCCAGGCGGACCAGCTCGCGGCAAACGCTATCGGGGCGTACCAGAATCCAATCGCGAGTACGCCACACATGGACTCACTGGCTGCCAGCGGCGCCGTTTTCGATTCCGCCTATACCAATTTTCCGCTGTGTGCACCATCCCGGTTTTCGATGTTGGCGGGCCAGCTGGCCTCGACCATAGGCGCCTACGACAACGGGGCGGAGTTTCCTTCGTCGATTCCTACTTTTGCCCATTACCTGCGCAATCTCGACTACCAGACCTGCCTGGTCGGTAAGATGCATTTCGTCGGTGCGGATCAACTGCACGGATTCGAACAACGGCTGACAACAGATATCTACCCTGGTGATTTCGGCTGGACCGGTGACTGGACCGAGGTGCGACCCAGCTTTGCCAACGACGCGGTGACGTTCACCGACGCCGGCATCTGTCTGCGCAACGTGCAGCTCGAATACGATGATGAAGTCTGTCATCGTGCTCGACGCAAGATTTACGACCTGGCGCGTGGCAACGATGAACGGCCCTTCATGCTGTTCACTTCGTTTACTCACCCGCACGATCCATTTCAATGTCGGCCCGAGCACTGGGATCGCTACCGGCACGACGATATCGACATGCCGGTCGTGAACACCGCGCAGGGGGACATGGACCCCTACAGCCTGCGCCTGATGGCACAGTACGCGCTCACGGGCAATCCCCCCACTGAGGAACAGGTGCGCGTGGCACGACACGCATACTACGGTTCGGTCAGTTATGTCGATGACCTGGTCGGTCAGTTACTCGAAGTGTTGAAAGAAACCGGCCTGCAAGACAATACCGTCATCCTGCTGACCTCCGATCACGGCGAAATGCTGGGTGAGCACGGGCTCTGGTACAAGAAATCCTTCTTCGAGGAAGCCTGTCGGGTTCCATTGATCATCAGTCACCCGCAGCTCGATCATCGATGCGTCAGTGCAAACGTTTCGTTGGTAGACCTGCTCCCCACGCTACTTGAAATCGCGGGCGATCGTGAGCAATCGAACCTGGTTGAGCCGGCGGCGGGACACAGCCTCTGGGGATTGACGACCGATTCTGTATCAGCCTGGGATCATCCTGTCTACGCTGAAAATCTCGCCGAAGGTTCTACCACCCCGCTGCTGATGGCCAGGCAGGGGCAGGTAAAATACGTTTACAGTGCGGTCGATCCCGAACAGTTATTCGATCTTGAAAAAGATCCACATGAACAACTAAACCAGATTGAAAATCCTGAATACGGAGATAAACGCGAGACCTTGTCAAAACTGGTGCAACAGCAATGGGACGTCGAAACACTGGCGCGTGAAGTTTTTGCCAGCCAACGTCGGCGGCTGTTTCTGCGCGAAGCACTTGCCAAGGGCAAGCTCCAGGATTGGGATTACACGCCAGCCGATGAACTCGAACAACATTGCCTGCGTGCCGACAAGATTTACTCGCAGTGGGCTTACCAGGATATCCTCGGTTACCGGTTCCCGAAGACATGATGCCGGGTTTGCGCACACTTTCCGAGGCGCTGAGTCGCGGTGAAACGTCTTCAGTCAGCCTGGTTGAACAGGCGCTAACGCTGGCCAACCAGTCAGACTCGGTCTTTACCGCGATTAACCCGGGTCTCCTGAACCTGGCACAGTCGATTGACAAGGCGCGCAAGAAATCACAATCGCTGTCACCGCTCGCCGGCATTCCGATTGCGCTCAAGGATCTGTTTAACGTCAGGAACGAACGAACGCTGGCAGGCTCGACCGTGCGCGAGCACTATGCACAACCCGAAGCAGCCGACGCCGAGGTCGTGGCACCGTTGCGCGCCGCCGGGTTGCTGTTTCTGGGTCGCACCAACATGAGTGAATTCGCATTCTCGGGAATCGGTAAAAATCCGCACTATGGCACGCCCCTGTCGATATGGGACCGTGCAACCGGCCGTTTGCCCGGCGGTTCGTCTTCGGGAAGCGCGGTCGCCGTCGCCGAGGGGATTGTCGTGGCCGCACTCGGTTCCGACACCGCCGGCTCCTGCCGCATTCCAGCCGCCTTCAACGGTATTGTCGGCGTCAAGCCCAGCCATGGACGCATGTCGCTTAACGGAATCTATCCGCTATCACCCACGCTGGATGCACCGGGTCCGCTGGCAGTCGATGTCGACAGCTGCTTTATCCTGGATCAATTGATGTGCGCCAGGACGCAACCTGCCGCTGAGCTCCCTCGACTGGAACCGGCAAATCTCGAAATGATCAAGCTGGTCATTCCCGAAGCGCGCGTAATGGAAGATCTGGATGCCGAAGTGCGAGGTGCATTCGAACGATCGGTCGATGCACTCGCTGCTGCCGGAGTCAACATTCGTCAGGCCGCAATGCCGGTGCTCGATCACTGTGACGATTTTTTCCGGGAACGCCCGATCGTCGTCTACGAAGTCTGGCAACATCATCGCGAAATGCTGCAACAGCACCTCGATGAATACGATCCGTTTGTCGGATTGCGCATGTCGGTTGGTGCTGAAATCAGCGTCGAGGAGCAGCAGAATCGATACCGCGAAAGAGATCGGATCGTCGACACCTTTAACCGGCAGTTCGAGTCACTGCATGCCGACGCACTGCTATACCCGAGTGTAGCCTGTGTCCCGCCGGCAATCTCCGAAACCGATGACGAGGACGATGCCCGACGCGTCAACCTGCGCTGCCTGCGCAACACTGCGACCGTCAACTATTTTGACGGTTGCTCGATCAGTCTGCCATGTCACCGGCCCGGCGAGCCGCCAGTTGGAATCATGCTCTCCGCTGCCAACGGTCGCGATGATAGACTCTATCAGTTAGCCGCCGCGATCGAAGCCACATTAAAAACATGACAATACCGCACAAGCGGGAATGCAGTGCACCAATGATGCGCAGTTTTGCACCACTTGAAATCAAATCTTTATATTTTTAGCCTACATTTGCATGCTCACGAAGGCTCACTATATTAGTGCCTGGGCATGCCTACCCGAATTGAGACCAGGATCGAGAACCTGGTCGAGCAAAACCAGCCGCGTATCCAGAAAGCTGCCTGACGCGATCAGGATGCGCATCCGGGCGAACCGACGACACCGGGCGACCGGGATTATCGCTTGTATCAGGAGGATGTGATAAGCGTTGCGAGTACGGACGGCGAACTATTGTCGTCGCAGCGGCACCATTCACTTTGGTATCTTGCCTGCCAGCCAATCGTTGCAATCGCCATCATCTAATAATACGAAGTTGACTCAGATCAATGCAGATTGGCTTTGGCGAGTTAATCTATATTTTAAATATGAACAGCGCCTTTTTGATGTCCAGAGCACCCTTATTTCAGGAAGACCTGATCAACCGTTATGACAAACCGGGACCGCGTTACACCTCTTATCCCCCGGCAACCGAGTTTCACGACCAGATTTCAGAATCCGACTACCGCACCTGGGCCGGTCAAAGCAACGAAGAGCCGATTCCAAAACCGTTATCGCTTTATTTTCATATTCCGTTTTGCAGCTCGATTTGCTACTACTGCGCTTGTAACAAGGTCATTACCATGAAAAAGGAGCGTGCCGAACCTTACCTGCAGGACCTGTATCGTGAAATTGAAATCCAGGGGCGCCTGTTTGATGCAGATCGGGAGGTTCGCCAACTGCACTGGGGCGGCGGTACCCCGGGATTCCTGTCGCATCAGCAATCAGGGCAGTTGATGGAAAAGATTGCGCAGCACTTTAAACTCAAGCCCGAAGCCGATACGGATTACGCCATCGAACTCGATCCCCGTGTAATCGAAAAAGGCGGGATCTCGCACCTGCGGGCACTCGGATTCAATCGCATCAGTATCGGCGTACAGGATCTTGATGAGAAAGTTCAAAAGGCCGTCAACCGGGTGCAAAGCCTGGAGACAACCTCGGCGGTAATCGATGATGCCCGTCGCCATGGCATGCGTTCGATCAATATCGATTTGATTTACGGATTACCGCATCAAACCCTGGAAAGCTTTGCCGCAACCCTCGACCGGATTATCGATTTAGATCCCGATCGGATCGCAATGTATAACTATGCACACTTGCCGCACCGGTTTCCGCCGCAGCGGCGTATCCAGGCGGAGGATTTACCCAATGCGGCCGATAAGCTTTCAATTTTGCATAGCGCTATCGACAAGTTGTGCGCCGCGGGCTACGAGTATATCGGAATGGACCATTTCGCCAGGCCTGATGACGAACTTGCGGTGGCGCAGCGCAGCGGTAACCTGCATCGAAATTTTCAGGGATACTCCGCCCATGCGCAATGCGACTCAATCGGTTTCGGTGTTTCCGCGATCAGCCACGTTAGTGACAACTTCAGTCAAAACACGCTCAGCCTCGAGTCCTACCATGAAAGCCTCGACCGAGAGCAGTTACCGGTGATTCGAGGATTTTGTAGCGACGAAGACGATCTATTGCGTCGCGAAATAATTCAAAGCCTGGTTTGCCATTTTCATCTCGATACTGAGCGTATTGCCAGGCGCTGGGAAATTGATTTTGGCGAATACTTTGCACACGAACTGGGGGACCTGCGGGAGATGGAACTCGACGGCCTCGTTAAGGTTAACGATAACCAGATAATCGTCCGCGAAGCGGGCCGTTTACTGGTACGCAACATTTGCATGATCTTTGACCGTTACCAGCGGGACGGAAAAGTCACGGGGTCATTTTCCAGAACTGTCTAACCGTAAGGCTAATTTAGTTGACGTGGATCAATAAACCCGGTTCAGGCGCTCACTAGAATTCTTTATTGACTCCTACTCTTAACTACATCTTAGAGTATTTAGCCGGCATCTTCCCGCCGGCTATTTTTTTGTCTGTCTACAACCCGGTCCTCGTCCATCAGGATTCGATGCCCGGGACCTTCGAGATCATCGTACTGCCCGTCCTTTACCGCCCATAACAGTATCCACACGATCACCCCGAGCAATATCAGCGAAATCGGAATCAGCAGGTAGATTATTTCCATTAACGTATCAACCTCGATGCATTCAGCACCACCAGTAACGAGCTTATCGACATACCAATCGCGGCCAGCCAGGGCGCGACCACTCCCATCGCGGCAGCCGGGATGGCGCCGAAATTATACACCAGGGCCCAGGCCATGTTCTGGTAAATGATGCGCTGGGTTCGAACGGCAATTACCATTGCCTGCGCAATCGTCGGCAAATGATTCGCCGTCAGCACAATATCGGCGCTGGTTTTGGCCAGTGCGCTGGCACCGCCCATCGCGATCGAAACATCCGCAGCGGACAGCACCGGCGCATCATTGACACCATCGCCGACCATGAGTACCACCGCTGATTTGGACTGCAGCACCTGGACCGCTTTCATTTTTGCCTGCGGAGACATCTGCGCCCGGTAATCCTGGATCCCGGTAAGCTGGGCCACCTGGCGCGCCGTGGCTTCGCGATCGCCGGTCATTAAAATCACCGACTTCCCTCTCTCCTGCAGGACTTCGATCAAGGTCCTGGCATCTTCGCGCAGGCCATCGACGAAGGTAAACATGGCAATGACACAATCGGTGCGCGCCAGGATCACCGCGGTGACCGCATCCGGTTCAATTTCTGCCAGCCATTCCTCGGGAACAGGTTCATCGCAGTGTCTGGCAACAAAGTCACTGTTTCCAATCATATAATCGTCGTCATCGATGCGTGCACGAATGCCGCCACCGGCGATACTGGTAACCTGTTCAACTTGAGCTTGCTTAACGGTTCCGGCTTCACGCACCAACTCCCGGGCCAGTGGATGTTCGGAATGCGCCTCGAGGGCAGCCGCGAGTTGCAGGCACTGTTCCCGGCTGAATCCGGCGCTACATATTATCCGCTCGAGCCTCGGCCTGCCCTCGGTCAGCGTGCCAGTCTTGTCGAATACCACGTGGGTTACCCGGTTTAGTGTTTCCAGCGCCGAGCCACGTTTGACCAGTAGCCCGGCAGACTGCATCTTGCCGAGGGTCGCACTAATCGCGGTTGGTATTGCCAGCGAAAGCGCGCAGGGGCAGCTGACGATTAACACCGCAAGCGCTATCTCAAACCAGCGCCCGGCGTCATGCTGCCACCAGAATACCGCGACACTCAATACGATCAGCAACACGATACTGATAAAACGCGCAGCCACACGATCGGCAAGGCGTGCCAGCGGCGGTTTCTCGGCCTGGGCGCGTTCGATCGTGCGCTGAATTTCCGCCATCACCGTGTTTGCGCCAACGGCCGTGACTTCCATCTGCAATGGATTGGTGACATTAATACTGCCGCCGAGCAAGCGATTACCCCCCTTTTTATCCACCGGAAGACTCTCACCATTTAACAGGGATTCGTCGAGCGCCGAAAAACCGGCGACGATTTTCCCGTCCGCAGGCACCGTCTCACCGGGCCGAACCAGCACCCGATCACCCGGTGCGAGTGTCGCCGCTGCGACCGACTCCTCAACCAGTCCATCCGGCGACAGGCGGGTGGTCACAACCGGCAATGACTGGGCCAGTTGTTCCACGGAGGCGGCACAGCGCTGGCGTGCCATGTTTTCCAGAAACCGACTCGCGGATAAAAAGAATACAAACATTACGACCGAATCAAAATATATCTCTCCATGTCCGCTTATGGTTGCAATTGCACTGCTCGCAAAGGCGATGCCAATTGCGAGCGATACCGGAACGTCCATTCCCACCCGGCGACGCGTCAGGTCGCGCCAGGCAGAGATAAAAAATGGCGTTGCCGAGTAGAATACGACCGGTAGCGTCAGTCCCAGATTGAGCCAGCGAAAGAACTGTTCGAAGCCGCGCTCCATGCCCGACCAGGTACCGGCGTAGAGGCTGATCGAGAGCATCATGACCTGCATGCCGAATAGCCCGGCGACCGCGAGCCGGCGCTGCTGCTGGCGCCGCTCGCGTTGATGCGATTCCTGCTGCTGATCGGGATTGTAGGGCAGTGCGCGATAGCCGATCTTCTGGATCGACTGTAATATCTCGCTGAGCTTGATCCGCGTATCGTCCCACCGCACCAGGGCACGCCGAGTGGCATAGTTTACGCGCACGTCCTTGACCCCGGGCAATCCCGCCAGGTACTGCTCGTTCAGCCAGATACAGGCAGCACAGGTGATACCCTCGAGAATCAGGCTGGCCTCGCGCAGCTCTGCACCTAGCGAGTGCACGAACTGGTTCTGGATATCGGGCAGATCGTAGATTTCGGTTGCACGCAGGAATTCAGGCACCAGTTCCTGTCCGCTTGGCGAAACCTCGGTCCTGACCCGGTAAAAACTCTCATGACCCGACGCCACGATTGCTTCCGCCACGACCTGGCAACCGTGACAGCACATCGGTTGGCTGACACCATCGATGCGAACCGCGAGGTCCAGATCCGCAGGCACCGGCAAGCCGCAATGAAAACAGTCATTGCTGCCGGTAGTGGTAAAGCCTGCAACGGATTGATCAGATTTTCTGTAATCCATGGGTTTGGGTATCACTGATTGCAGGAACGATGCAACATTAATATTATTCGCGTTTGATCTGAATCAATAACGCACTGTACGCTTGATGAATAATCCACGCTAACTAATAACAAGATTTGGCGCCATGTTTATACAAAACCTTATCGGGCTTTTCACCGACCCTGCGCATGCGTGGGAAAACATCCGTGAACAGCAGAAAAGCCAGGGCAAGACCTCGGTTGGTCACGTTTTCATTCTCGCTTTGATCCCGGCGATATCGGGATACATCGGCACCACGCAGGTTGGCTGGCGCATCGGCGTTGGCGACCCGATCCGCATCACCGGTGATTCGGCCTTTGCAATCGCCGTTATTTACTATCTCGCATTGCTGGTCGGTGTCTTCAGCATCGGCTGGGTAATCCACCTGCTCGGTAAGGCTTACGAGGTGGTTAAACCGCTGCCCCTTTGTATTGCGCTTGCAGCCTACACTGCAACCCCGTTATTTTTAATCGGCATAATGCAAGTCTACCCGGTGCTGTGGCTGAACATGCTGCTGGGTCTGCCAGCACTCGCCTACACCGTCTACCTGCTTTATTCAGGACTACCCATCATGATGGAAATACCGACCGAACGCGGTTTTCTGTACTCATCCGCGATTCTCGCGGTCGGACTGGTGGCACTGGTTTCATTGCTGGCAATGACCGCTCTGCTCTGGGGTATGGGCCTGCAGCCGGTATTTACCTACTAATTACCAATAGAGATTCAACTGTTTGATGTGGATCAAGCGTCGAGGATGCACTAGATGACAAACCCTGAAACCTACAACTACAAAGTAGTGCGGCAATTTTCAATCATGACCATCGTCTGGGGCCTGGTTGGGATGTCGGTTGGCGTCTTGATCGCCGCACAACTGGCCTGGCCTGTCCTCAATTTCGATATCCCGTGGCTGACCTTCAGCCGCCTGCGCCCGCTGCATACCAATGCGGTCATTTTCGCCTTTGGAGGTTGTGCCCTTTTTGCAACCTCTTACTACGTGGTGCAGCATACCTGTCATGTCAAGCTGGCCTTCCCGGCACTGGCCGCCTTTACCTTCTGGGGTTGGCAGGCCGTCATCCTGCTCGCGGCGATCACGCTACCGCTTGGCATCACCAGCAGCAAGGAATATGCCGAACTGGAATGGCCGATCGATATTCTGATCACATTGGTCTGGGTCAGCTACGCGCTGGTGTTTTTCGGCACGATTCTGAAACGCCGCATTCCACACATCTACGTCGCCAACTGGTTCTTTGGCGCCTTTATCATCACCGTCGCCGTGCTGCACCTGTTCAACAGTGCCGCGCTGCCGGTGTCATTCTGGAAATCCTACTCGGCCTACGCAGGGGTGCAGGATGCCATGGTGCAATGGTGGTATGGCCATAACGCGGTCGGCTTTTTCCTGACCGCGGGTTTCCTCGGCATCATGTACTACTTCGTACCCAAGCAGGCGGGGCGTCCCGTGTATTCCTATCGCCTATCGGTAGTTCACTTCTGGGCGCTGGTGTTCACCTACATCTGGGCCGGACCACACCATCTGCACTACACCGCACTGCCGGACTGGGCCCAGTCACTCGGCATGATCATGTCATTGATCCTGCTCGCGCCTTCCTGGGGCGGCATGATCAACGGCATCATGACCCTGTCGGGTGCATGGCATAAATTACGCACCGATCCGGTACTGCGCCTGCTGATCGTGTCGATTTCGTTTTACGGTATGTCGACCTTCGAAGGCCCGATGATGTCGATCAAGACCGTCAACGCGCTGTCGCACTATACCGACTGGACCATCGGTCACGTTCATTCCGGCGCACTGGGCTGGGTTGCGCTGGTATCCATGGGCGCAATGTATTACCTGATCCCGCGTCTGTTTGGTCGCGAACTCTATAGTTTGCGGCTGGTTGAAGTCCATTTCTGGACTGCGACTATTGGCATCGTGCTCTACATCGCCTCGATGTGGGTTGCCGGCATCATGCAGGGCCTGATGTGGCGTGCGGTAAATGAAGACGGCACGCTGACCTACAGCTTCGTCGAATCGGTGCAGGCGATGCACCCCTACTACATCGTGCGCACCCTGGGCGGCGCCTTCTTCCTGCTCGGCGCCGTAGTGATGGCTTATAACCTGTGGCGCAGCATTTCCGATGCGAAACCCGTAGAAGTCGAAATTCCCGAACCGGCTAGCGCCCACTGAGCAGATAGCGAGATACCACCATGGCTTCAGCACACGACAAAGTTGAAAAGAACATCGGCCTGATGATCGTCCTGATCATCGGCGTGATATCGATCGGCGGTCTGGTTCAGATAATCCCGCTGTTTTTCCAGGATTCACTGACCGAGCCGGTGGAGGGGCTGAAACCCTATTCCGCATTACGACTGGAGGGGCGCGACATTTACGTACGCGAATCCTGCTATGTCTGTCACTCGCAGATGATTCGTCCGTTTCGCGCCGAGACCGAACGTTACGGACACTACTCGGTGGCCGGCGAATTTGTCTACGACCGCCCCTTCCAATGGGGTTCTAAGCGTACCGGCCCAGATCTGCATCGGGTCGGCGGTCGCTACAGCGATGAATGGCACCGCGTGCATATGATCAATCCGCGCGATGTAGTGCCCGAATCGATCATGCCGGGGTACCCGTGGCTGGCGGACAATATGGTCGATGGCAGCGATATCCAGGTCAAGATGGAAACCCTGCGCACGCTGGGAGCGCCTTATACCGATGCGGAAATCGAAGCCGCCCCGCAAGCGCTCGAAGGCAAGACCGAACTCGACGCGTTGATTGCCTACCTGCAGGGTCTCGGCACCGAACTCAAAACCAGGAGATAGCCATGACGTTTACTCTGTTTCAATCGATCTGGACCATCGTCGTTATGATCACCTTTCTGGGTATCGTCGCCTGGGCCTTTAGCAGCAAACGTAAATCCGCATTTGACGAAGCAGCGCGCCTGCCGTTCGAGGATGACCAGCTAACCGAAAACAACAAACCTTCAGCGGAGTAGATTCATGGCCGATTTTAATAGCGATTTCTGGCACTGGTATATCGCGATTCTAACCATCATCAGCATTCTCGCCTGTGTGTGGTTGATACGCTGGATGACGTCTGGATTCGAACACGGCGACGAAGTTGAAAGTACCGGCCACGTCTGGGATGGCGATCTGACCGAACTCAACAACCCGCTGCCGCGCTGGTGGCTGGGCCTGTTTTATATCACGCTCGCTTTCGGTGGATTTTACCTGTTACTGTACCCCGGACTGGGTACTTTCGGCGGCATTCTGGGTTGGACTTCCAAGGGTGAATATGAGCAGGAAGTCGAAACAGTCGAAGCCAGGGTCGGGCCATTGTTCGAACGCTACCAGCAAACCTCGATCCTTGACCTGACCAAGGATGAAAAAGCACTCAAGATCGGCGAAAGGCTGTATCTCAACTACTGCGCTACCTGTCACGGTTCGGACGCACGCGGCGCGCGCGGCTATCCGAATCTGCGCGACAGCGACTGGCTCTGGGGTGGCGACCCGGAAAATATCAAGACGACGATTCTAAATGGTCGCCTGGGAGCAATGCCCGCCTGGGAAGGGCCGCTGGGCGGTGAAAGTGGCGTCGATGAGGTAGCCCAGTACCTGTTGAGTCTGTCGGGTCGCGCGACTATCTCCGAGCTCGCCGAAAAAGGTAAGGCTAAATATGAAATATTCTGCGTTGCCTGCCATGGATCCGCTGGAACCGGCAATCCCGCACTCGGAGCACCCAATTTGACTGACGATGTCTGGCTTTACGGCGGGTCGCTCACCCGTATCAGTCAGTCAATTGCCGAGGGGCGCAATGGACAAATGCCGGCGCACAAAGATTTCCTCGGTGAAGCCAAGGTTCATCTGCTTGCGGCTTACATATACGGGCTGTCGCAAGAAAAGTAATGGATGCCCCGATACCGGCTAAGATTCCGCTGACACACCAGGTGATCTCGGTTTTATGGCCGTCGTTCGCCGTCGCAATTGTCGCCACCGGACTTTTTTTCTCGGCGTTTCATCCCCGGGACCTGGTCCCATTTGACCTCGATATCGAAGTCAGCCCGATAGCCGCCTACAGCATCGGCTTTTTCCTGTTTTGGATGCTCGGAGTTCTATCCAGCTACGGCACACTCTATTTCACGGTCTCAAACGCTCGCTTCCTGGGCAAACAGGAGCATTAGCCGGGCAGTACCAGGCAGAACCGCATGCAAGCACACAATACCGGCAACACTGAGCACGTGCTCTACGCCGCACATAAAAAAATCTACCCGCGAGAAGTCAGCGGTCACTTCACCCGGCTGCGCATGCTCTCGGTAATCGTACTGCTCGGTATTTACTACCTGACGCCACTACTGCGGTGGGACGAACGCCAGGCTATTTTATTCGACCTGCCGGCACGTAAATTTTATATCTTCGGGCTGACGTTGTGGCCGCAGGATTTCATCTACCTCGCGGCATTGCTCATTCTTGCCGGGCTGTCGCTATTCTTTTTCACGGCGCTGGTCGGACGCGTGTGGTGCGGTTATGCCTGTCCGCAAACGGTCTGGACTGAAGCCTACCTGTGGATGGAGCGTAAAATTGAGGGCAAGCGCTCGAAGCGCATGAAGCTCGACAAGGCGCCCACCTCGGCCGCCAAAATCCGCACCAAGGTAATCAAGCACACGGTCTGGATTGCTTTCTCGTTATGGACCGGTTTTACCTTCGTCGGCTACTTTACGCCCATAAACGAACTCGCCGTTAAACTGGGAACGGCAAGCCTCGGGCCCTGGGAGACATTCTGGATCCTGTTTTACAGCTTCGCCACTTACGGCAATGCCGGTTTCATGCGCGAGCAGGTGTGCATGTACATGTGCCCCTATGCCCGCTTCCAGAGTGCGATGTTCGATTCGGACACGCTGATCGTGGCCTATCACCCGGAACGCGGTGAGCCCCGTGGTTCGCGCCGGCGTGGCACCGATCCGGCAACAGCCGGCCTCGGCGATTGTATCGACTGTAACGTCTGCGTGCAGGTATGCCCGACCGGTATCGATATCCGCGACGGCCTGCAGTACGAATGCATTGCCTGCTCGGCCTGTATCGACGCCTGCGATGAAATTATGGACAAGATGTCTTACCCGCGTGGATTGATCCGCTATACCACGGAAAATGCGGCACAGGGTAAAAAACAGCATATCGTGCGGCCGCGGGTGATTGTGTACGCCGTCATATTGCTGGTCTTGTGTGGCACCTTGTTGACCAACCTGTTTTTGCGCGTACCGCTGGAACTCGACGTGATACGCGATCGTAATACCCTCTAACGCGAAACCCGGGAGGGCTTGATCGAAAACGTCTATACCCTCAAGATTCTCAACATGGATTCACGCGCACACCAGTATGACCTGCGGGCGGAAGGGATCGATGGCATGAAGCTGGTCGTTGATCAGCCGGACATCACGGTGCCGGCCGGCGCGGTGCAGCAGTTGATCGTCAGAATCCAGGCGGATGAATTCAACATGGAAGCGCGCAGCGTGCGGATTAGGTTCTACCTGCAAGCCACCGAGGCCAACCATTTGACAGCCGTCGAGGAAGCACGCTTCGTCGGTCCGGGTAAAACCTGATGAACTCCACTCCGGAAACGCAACGCAACTGGAAACGTGAGCCGATAGTATGGATGCTGATCGCGATTCCACTGGCAGCCGTCATTATGGGTGCGGTAATGATAACGCTGGCGAGCCAGACATTCTCCGGGCTCGTGGTTGACGATTACTATAAGAAAGGCAAACAGATCAATCGAGTGCTGGCGCGCGACAAACTGGCGCATGAGCTTGGACTCGCTGCCGGATTGAAGCTCGAAACCGGTGGACGGGTCGAGATCCGGTTCGACCCGGACGTGCAGTTCATTCCCGGCGATACGGTTGAGCTGAACCTAGTTCATGCGACGATGCCGGGACTTGATCGACGTCTGCAACTCAAAAAAACCGGTACCCACCTGCTGCTTGGCAATCTCAGCCTTCCCGGCAAAGGTCGCTGGAACCTTTCCCTGCAAACCGAGGACTGGCGACTGACGGGTTCACTGCAGTATCCGCAACAGGTCTCGGCAGACCTGTTACCCAATTACTTTCCTGAATAGACGATGCCGGTTGATCTCACCTTTGGCGCTGCAATCATCGTCGGACTGTTGGGTTCGAGTCACTGCCTTGGCATGTGCGGCGGTATTGTCGCGGCCCTGAACATGGGCGTCGCCGGTGATCTGACCGTCAAACCCCGCTCATTGCTGATCTATCAGCTCAGCTATAACGGTGGGCGGATTACCTGTTACGTACTCGTGGGACTGCTGGCCGGGTCGCTGGGAGCCGGATTGGCGCAACTCGGCGTCAGTCCAGTCGCCGGAAAACTGGTTGCCGCGGCCTTCATGGTCGCACTCGGGCTCTACCTCGCCAATTGGTGGCGCGGATTGGCGGTGCTGGAAAAACTGGGATCCAGGCTGTGGCGACACATTCAACCGCTGGGTAAGCGCCTGTTTCCGATTCGCACGCCGCAGCATGCTTACCTGCTTGGTTTACTATGGGGATGGCTGCCCTGCGGCCTGGTTTACGCGGTAGTCGCCTGGTCGCTGACGACCGGTGATGCCTACCACGGCGCAATGTTAATGCTGGGATTTGGCCTCGGCACCCTGCCCGCGATGTTGATTGCGGGCAACCTGTTCAATTACTTTAAAAGCTGGGTGAAATCGCCGCTGGTAACAACCACGGCCGGAGTAATAATTATTGCATTCGGTCTCTACAGCGGCTTTGGCGTCCTAACCAAGCACGGCCACCATCATACCGATTTGAGCTCTACCGTTTTGCAGTTGCCCGCGGAGGCATTGGCACGGGTACCGGCAATTTTGCGCAACTTGTCATGATCGAGTATTTCGACCTCGCGTCGGTTCACCTGCAGAATGCCTGAGTCCTGGAAACGGGTCAGGGTACGGCTCACGGTTTCAACCGCAAGCCCGAGGTAACAGCCGATATCCTGGCGTGACATCGTCAGCAGGAATGCCGACGCTGAGTACCCGCGTGACCAGTAGCGGTTTGCAAGGTCATCCAGGAAGCTGGCAATACGACCGTCAGCATCCTTGCGCGCCAGCATCAGCACCAGGTTATGATCCCGCTGCATCTGTTCAGCGGTGATTTTCAACAGGTTTGAACCCTGCGACTTGTCGGCCAGGTAGGCATGCGGAAAGCGGCATAAGGAAGTGGTTTCCAGCGTAATCGCAGAAGACATCCGTACCTTTGAATCGGTCGTATCCAGCCCGAAAACATCACCCGGCAGGTAGAATCCAAGCACCTGTTCTTCACCGTCCTCGGTCACCAGGTAGCTTTTTATGGAGCCACTGCGCAGCACGTAAAAAGCGTCTGCTTCTTCGCCTTCACGAAACACATGCTCGCCCTTGCGGCTGATACGTTTTGTCTGGCAGAGCTGTTGTCGCAGCTCCTCACTATCGAGTAACTGTAACGCCAGGCAACCGCCGCGCGGTTCACAGATATGACATTCGTTGGCAATATGGTTGGTTTGTGTCGGTGATAACATAATCCTCCCCTTTTTGATTAGTTCTTGGTTATCAAGCATGAGCCAAACTAGATTTTCCACCATCGGGGTTTTCCTGATGGGCTTATCGGGGAGTTCCAGATACCATAGCCCTGAATCGTTAACCAGGTAAGCTCAGATCCCGTGATTCAGCGCCAACCCTTCAACCAGCTGTTCCTGATCATGGCCACCGCAACGCTGTTAGTGAGCGCGGTTTCGATCATCAGCCTGTATAACACCGCGATCGAGCAGCACCGGTTGCGGCTGATTGAAACAGTGAATCGGCAGGCGCGGCTGATCGAATCAATCGCCGAAATCGATCTGCGTCAGTTCGACAATGTTTCCAAAAAGGAACAGCTCGATATCGTGCAGAAAATTACCGAAGCGCAAGGGGGATTCAAAAAAATTGGAGAAAGCGGCGAGTTTGTTCTGGCCCGGCGCGATAACAACCGGATTGTTTTTCTGATGAAACTTCGACACGCGCAACCTGATACCCTGGAATCGATCCCGATAAACGGCGACCTTGGCGAACCCATGCGGCGTGCGCTGGCTGGAGAATCAGGCGCCATGCCTGCATTTGATTACCGGGGTGAAAAAGTATTGGCAGCATACGAGCCGCTATCCATACTAGGGTTGGGGCTGGTTGCCAAAATTGACCGCAGTGAAATTCGCGCTCCTTTTGTGCGCGCCGGATTACTCGCAGTTGCGATCGCGATGTTCATCATCTTTATTGCGAGCCGATTCTTCCTGCGTATCTCACGGCCGCTCGAGGAAACGATCGACCGGCAGGCGGAAACCTTTCAGATCCTGGCCGAGACTTCAGTCGAAGCCATTATCCTGGCCGGTACCGACGGTGTAATTCAATTCGTCAATCCGGCCACCGAGCGCCTGTTCGGTTATCGCAAACGGGAGCTGATCGGGGAAAAGTTGAATATTTTGATGCCCAGGGAACACAGCGTTGCACATGACGGATATATCCAAAAATACCTGCAAACGGGAGTTCCGACGATTATCGGAACCGGGCGTCAGTTAATCGCAGTTCGCAAGGACGGATCTCGTTTTCCGATTCACCTGTCGATCGGTGATATTAAAACCAGCCATGCTCGCCTGTTTGCCGGCGTGATCATGGATATCAGCGAGCAACAGCAGCTACAACGCGAAATTCTCGAAATCTCGGTCAGCGAGCAACGACGTATCGGACAGGAATTGCACGATGGCCTCGGGCAGCAGCTGACAGGGCTCGGTCTACTGGCGACCAGCCTGTTGAACAAGGCCAGCAAACCCGAACACGAACTGGCATCCAAACTGGCCAGCGGTCTGCAGGAGGCCATATCGCAGGTGCGCGCGCTGTCACGCGGCCTGATGCCGGTCGATATCGATGCGGGGGGATTCATGAACGCGCTCGAAAAACTGATCGAGGATATTCGCCAGCAAACAGGCTTTACGATTCAGCTTACAATCAAGGATCGTGTGCATATTTCTGATAACACGACCGCGATGCACCTTTACCGGATCGTTCAGGAAGCATTGAACAATGCGATCAAGCATGCTGAAGCAAACCAGATCAGCATCGGGCTGGGTATCGAAGGCACGCGCGGATGCTTTTTGATCAGTGATGACGGCATGGGAATACAGGCCCCTGCCAGCGATTCTTCGGGGCTTGGTCTGCGTATCATGAAACATCGTTGTGGACTGATCGATGCTGAACTGCAGGTCGATTCTTCGTATGATGAAGGCACCCGGATAAAATGCTTTTTTCCAATTGCAAACAACACTGATCCTGGCCAATGACAAGAATCCTGATAGTTGACGACCATCCCCTGGTGCGCACCGGCTTCGCCCAGCTGATTGGCGACTGTCCGGACCTCGAAGTTTGCGGCGAGGCGAGCAATATGGCCGAGGCACTAAGGCAAATTGACAGTACCCATCCAGATCTCGCGATCATCGACCTGTCGCTGGCCGGCGGCAGCGGCCTCGATCTGATAGAGCGCGTAAGATCCCGCGATAAAAAAATCCTGATGCTGGTGGCGTCGATGCACGATGAAACCCTGTACGCGGAGCGCGTGCTTGCTGCCGGTGCACGTGGCTACATCAACAAGCAGGAAGCGCAGGACAGCATTATCCGCGCGATTCGCCAGGTGATACGCGGCAAGGTTTATCTGAGCCAGAAAATGACGGATCGATTGCTCAGCGGCATGGTTGATGCCAATGGCGAAAAGCGCGACATCGACAGTCTTTCCAACCGCGAGCTGCAGGTGTTCGAACTTATTGGCGAAGGGGTTTCCAGCAGCCAGATCGCCGAGCAGCTGAACCTCAGTGTCAAGACCATTGAAACCCACCAGGCGCATATCAAGAAGAAGCTGGGCCTCGGCTCGGCACACGAATTGAACCAGCGCGCAATACGCTGGGTCATGGATCAACAGAGCTAATTAACCCGCTATTCGCAAGGCAATTGATCCTGGTCAAAATTCGGGGATCTGAAGCGAGTAAACTATTTGCGTTTCCATTTTGCAAGGAGAGAAATATGAATATGCAAGTCTGGAATCCATTCCAGGAGTTCGAAAATCTGCTGTCCCGTTACAATAGGGGTGGGGGTATTAGTACACAGCAAAGTTCTGATTTGAGCTTTGCCGATTGGGCGCCCTCCTGTGACATCGAGGAAGAGAAAGACAGGTACATCATCAAGGCAGATTTGCCGGGGGTCGATAAAAAGGACATCGACGTCAAGCTGGAAAACGGTGTGATTAGTATCCGTGGTGAAAAGCAGGTCGAAAAGGAAACCGGTAAAGGCACCAAGCGCCATCGGACCGAACGTTTTCATGGCACTTTTGCGCGCAGTTTCACACTGCCGGACGCGGTTCAAGATGAACGGGTAGATGCTTCTTACAAGGATGGCGTGTTATCGCTGGTTATCCCCAAGGCTGAGGAGGCCAAGCCGAAATCGATCGACATCAAGGTCAGTTAATTACCCTGGCTTCGAATAGCGGCATACTTCGTATGCCGTTTTTTTTGCCCACGGACTCGCAAAATACCCATTTCCGGCAGCGCTAGCGAGGCAATAAACCCTTTAAGGCATTGATTCACATCAATACCGCGTTATGCTATCTCGCACATTATCAATGTATATTTCGAGCGGAGAAGGGCCATGGACTTCAAAAACATACTGATTCACCTGGATCACAGCAGCGGTTGCCAAAACCGATTGACAACTGCGTTCGATCTCGCAAAAAAATTCAGTGCAAAGCTTAACGGATTGTTCGTGGTCCCGGATTACGTCGTGCCTTCCTATGTCGAAGCCCAGATCAGCGTCGACCTGATTACCGACGTTACCGAAAAGGCGATCGCCCGCGCCCAGGAGAAACTGGCCGAGTACCAAAAGCTCGCCGACGATGCCGGGGTTTCCATGCAGTCCCAGGTCGTCGAGGGACAGGTCATCCCGATTTTGCGCGAACACTCAAAGTACGCGGACCTGTTAATGTTGGGTCAGGATCAGCCTGACGATCCCGACAATGCAAGTTACGGACTCGCCGATGCACTGCTGTTTGAAGGTGGCTGCGCCTGCCTCGTGGTGCCGCACAGTGGCAAACTCGCGGCCCCGGGGAAACGGGTTCTGCTTACCTGGAACGCGAGCCGGGAATCAGCACGTGCGTTGCGTGAGGCAATGCCGTTTCTGACCCGTGCCGAGTCAGTCGTGGTGTTGTCTTCGGAGCCTGACGACGGTAATGAGGATATCGCGCGCGGTCATCCCCATGCACAGGAACTATCGAGGTTCCTCGAATCCCACGGGATTGAAGCGGTTTCCAGCGGTATCAGCGACCCGGATATCAGCGCCAGCGACGCAATCATCGGACAGGCTGCCGACATGAACGCCGATTTGATCGTGATGGGTGCTTACGGGCACGCCAGATTGCGCGAGATTATACTCGGCGGGGTAACCCGTGATTTATTGAAGCAGTCGTCAGTCCCGCTGTTACTCGCCCACTAGCTACCGGCCTGCTGATTAAAGAAAGAAGCTCCCTCGGGAATCTCCGGATTTTCCATATCGAAGGCCACCGAGCGAATGCGCCCGGGGTCATTGCCATGCACTATCTTGCCGCAATAAACGCTGGGCACCGCGCAGGGCACCAGTGGTATCGCGTCTGCTGCAGTCAAGGTTGCGATATAAAGGGTGCGCGGTCGCTGTGTCAGGTTCTCCGATGAAGCGTGCAGCGCACGGGTGTGCATCAGGCACAAGCTGCCGGCAGGGCCCAGGCACTCCACCGCTTTAGTATCACACTCCGCGGCCAGCGCATCGTCTACCGCGCCGGTAAACTTCCCGCCATGCCACAGCGAGTGCAGCGGCCCGCGGTGCGAACCTGGAACCACCCGCGCGGGACCAATATCGCTGTCGATGTCATCGAAAAACAGCATCGCGGTGATGCAATCATCGTTGCTGTGTGGATCAAAAGTGAAATCCTGGTGCCATTTCACCGTGGTACCACTGCCCGGTAATTTGCTGTTGAGCTTGGCGTGATGAAAGCGCAGGTTTTCACCCAGCAGGTCGGCAACAGTCTCGAGCAGGGGTCCCTGCTCTAACAGGTTCAAAAATTCGGTCGAGATTTCCTCGGGAGAGGCCACGCGTCGCAATGCGGGCTTTTCGGCACTATGAACCGGTTCCACATCGAAACGCGGTCGACCATCCAGCATTTCACCGAACGGCCCATCATGCTGGCGTGATTCTTCGATCCAGCGCAAGTGCTGCTGACGCACCGGCTCGAGGTCCGTATCCGAATACGCCGCCTCCACCACGACCACCCCGCGCTCCCAAAACTCAGCTTGCTGCGCTTCACTCAACATAACATATTATTCTACCCCTAAATCCTACTCCCGGTCCCAGAAAAAAAAGCAAGCTTAATTAAAAAATGGCCACTAACGGCGCGGTCATCGGATGTTTCTCGCGGGATCGCTGTAAATACATCCATGTAGGCTCGCGCGCAACATCCCTGTTGCGCAGCGTCCCGCAAGAAACATCCGATGCCCACGCCTCAATATTTAGAATATCTCAGAAGAGAGACTAGGCATGGATGGAGCAAACTTATTTGTTTAAATCCATCTGCCAAATTACGAAAACTCCACCCACGCTGGGAGATTGCCTGCAAAAGTGTAGCGCGGCAGGGACGCCACGCTTCAAGCGATTCCATGGATGGACCAATCGGCGCTCGCGCCGATTGGCAGCGTCTTTTGCAGGCAATCTCCCAGCGTGGGCAAGGCCTGGTGCCGCTAAGGTAAATGCACAGTGATTTACGGTTTTCCTGTAGTGCGGGTGCTGTCGGCGATTAGGCTGAGGATTTCGAACATGACCACGGAGGCGAAATGCGCGGTTTGCTTATTGGGGTGATCCTTGGTCGGCATCAGGCAGACCACGTCACCGCCGATGATGTTCTTGCCACGCACGCAGCGCAGTAACTCCATCACTTCATCGACCTGGAAACCCTGGATACCACACTCGAGATTGGCCACGCCGGGGCATATGGTCGGATCCATGCAGTCCAGGTCAAAGGTGATGTAAAGCGGCGTATCGCCGATACGATCATTGATTAACTCCATCGTTTTCTGCGGCCCCAGTTCACGGTAACGCTTGATCGGCACCACTTCGTAACCCAGGTCGGAACTGGTTTTCCACCAGTCGAGGGTGCGCGGATTGCCGCGCATACCGATTTGCACGCTGTGCGCGCTATCAATATAGCCGTCCCGCACCAGGTAAGCCGCCCAGTGTGCCGCGGATTTTACCGCGCCGAGAAAATGCGGCACCTGCTCGTAGGCGTCGGTGTGTGCATCAAAATGCAGGAAGGCTGCCTTGCGTCCACCCGTCAGCCTGGCCTTGTCACCGGAGATAGCCTGCATGATGCCGCCGGTGACCGCGTGATCACCCCCGATCGATACGGGTCGCGTGCCCGCTGCATCGATTGCATTATAAAAATCGGTAATTCGCTCGATGCAGCGCTCATTGTCATTCGCCTCCGGCAGGGGCACGTCACCCATGTCGCCGATGCGACAACTTTGCCACGGGTCGACCTGGAATTCGATGTGCACGCGCCGCGCCATGGCCGAAACATCCCGCACCGCGCGTGGCCCGAGGTGCTGATCGCGCTCGGTGGTGCCGTTGCCGGTCGAATGGGGGACGCCAACCAGCGCAATATCGAGCATTGCCGGATCGCGTTCGATCGGGCACCTGAACAAGGTCGGAATATCCCACCAGTAAAGTCCTTCCAGCATCATCCTGTCTTCGGCAGATAGGTTCTCGCTCATGTTAAATTCCTCGGTGATTTAGTAGGCCCGCTTTTGAGGCGCACCCTGGTACAGGATGTCGGCCCAGTTACGGTTCGCTTTTTCGCGCTCGTTAACGCCCTCGGGATCCATATCGGATCGGGGTCGTTTGAGGGTTACAAAATCCGGCTGCAAACAGTTGCCCCGTATCGGCAGCCAGTAATTGTCGCCCAGTGTCTGGCGCGCTCCGGCAGGCATATAGGCCTGCAACGCGAAGCCGACACGGCGCTGATGGCTTCGATTGGGTTGTGACCCATGGATTACTCTCGCGTGGTGAAGCGACATTTGCCCCGGTTTCAGAATCAGATCGACGGCAGTGGATTCATCGACGCCCTGAATCTCCTGCCCGCGGGTCAAAATATTGTCTTCGTGAAATGTCTCCAGGTGGGGCCGGACCGGATCTTGATGGCTACCCGGGATCATGCTCATGCACCCGGTTTCGCGGTTGCTCTCGGTAAGTGCGATCCACGCCGTTACATAATTATGCGGTGTAATCCCCATGTAGGTTGCATCCTGGTGCCAGCTCACAAAGTGACTGCTTTGCGGTTCCTTGATAAACAGCACGCTGCCCCATAGCGAAAAATCTGTACCGACCAGGTCCTCGACCGCATCCAGGATGACCGGATGGTGTGCGAGCTCATCCAAAAACTTAAAGGCCAGATGCGCGTTATTGCGATTCTCGGCATTCAGCTGTTCAGGATACTCCTCCTCCGCGGCCCTCAGCTTTTGCTCGTAGTTGATCGCCTCGTCCACGGAAATCAAATCGACCGGTGCGACAAAACCGTCGTCACGATATTGATCGATCTGTTGCTGAGACAGTACTGTTCCCATGGCACCAATGACCCGTCAATTGGGATTCAGCAGATAGTAGCGTAAACTCGCGTCGGATAAATAGCAGAAATAATTATTCGTGTAACCGATGAAAAAACTCGACAAAAAAACCCTGCTGGGCATTCGCGATCAGTTTGGCAGTTACGCCTGGGATGACGCCGAGATTTCGGAGCTGGTGGATCCAAAGCTTGGCATCATTACCGGCTTTCAGGAGTTACTCGACCAACTCGAGATACTGCGCAAGATTGATCTCGAAGCAACGCCCCCGGCTGGCGATATATCCCCGAAATGACCGGATCACTGGCCTTCGCATCGATCGGCGAACTATCCACCAGCCTGCGTAACCGTGAGATCAGCGCTCTCCAGCTAGTCGATCTCTATGCGGACCGAATCGGACGCCTCGGTACGACCAGCCACGCTTTCATTTCTAATGATATTGAACGCGCGCGCGTACGGGCCGAGACGATTGACCTGAATTTCGACGAAACCCTGGCGCTCAATGGCATACCTTATACCTGCAAGGACTTGTACGATGTAAAGGGCCTGGTGACCACGGGCGGTTCACAGGTGCTGCAGGATAACCTGGCACAGGAAGATGCCGCGGCGGTCAAGCGCATGGACCGGGCCGGCGCCATTTTCATCGGCAAGAATAACCTGCACGAATTTGCCTACGGCGCGACCGGTGAAAATACACTCTACGGGACACCGCCTAACCCGTATGACCACTCACGTTTAGCCGGTGGTTCGAGTAGCGGCTCGGCTGCCGCGCTCGGATTCGGCCTCTGCGCCGCCGCGCTTGGCACCGACACCGGCGGGTCGGTGCGTGCACCCGCGGCAATTTGCGGACTGGTTGGTTTCAAACCGACCTTCGGGCGCGTCAGTACCGAGGGCGTTATCCCCTACTCCTGGACCCTTGATCATATCGGTACCCTGACCCGTAGCGCTGCCGATGCCGGGCTGTTATTCGAGTCACTGGCAGCGCAGCACCGGCCCACTGAATCCAAGGGGCTTGATCAGCTCACCGTCGGTGTTCCGGACGCTTTCTTTTTTGAACGTTGCGACAGCGAAATTCTCGACAGCGTCGACGCATTGATGAACTTCTTACGCGAGGCAGGTGCGAATCTAAAACCGGTTGCCATGCCTTCGATGGAATACACCCGCACGGTGTCGCTAACGGTACAAATGCCAGAAGCATTGTCATACCACAGCCGCTACCTCGAGCAGTGGGGGCATTTATACAGCCAGGACTTTCGCGCCGGGCTGGCGCTGGGCCAATGCCTGCTCGCCGAGCAATATATCCGCGCCAGGCGCTTCATCGAAACCTATCGCAACACCATGCACCAGGTATTTGCAGGGATCGACGTAATACTAACGCCGGCAACCCCGGTGATTGCGCCGAAAATCGGGGTGATCGAAGTGACGGTGGACGGACATGCCGAGCCCGCCGGCAACGCGATAACCCGGTACACTTCTTTCTTTAACATGACCGGGCATCCGGCGATTACGCTGCCCTGCGCCATGCACTCCGAGGGTTTGCCGATGGGAGTCCAGTTAGTCGGTAAACACTTCGGAGACGAGCAATTGATCGATATCGCGCATCAGATCGAAACTGGCTACGACTTCGAATTGCCTCTGCCAGATCTGGATTAGCCGTCATTCCCGCGGCGTGGAACCTTTTTTAACCTTAATTATGGTTTCAGTGAGTAGCGCCCGGAGTACTCCGAAGAGGTTGGTTTGAAGGATTGTGCTCCGCCGCAACGCTCGGGGCCGCGATGACGTGATTTATAAACCTTGCGTGAGTAAGTGGTGAATAACCTGTTCCATTTCTGCCTGGGTAAATCCTTCGCGCTTCGTCAACGAGCTGCTCAGGTTGGCGCCCGCTAGGGCCGATGGGGACTTTTGCCGAAATAGATCCAAAGCCGGCCCCTCTCCTGCAATCAGGTCACGCATCACCAGAGGGCTCAACATACCGGCCGCCTCCATCACCGGGAAATGGCCGATGTTGTGCAACGCAGTCAGTAATTTCGGGCCGATAAACTGCGGCACCATCCTGCCCTGATGCTGCCGTAGCAGGCGCTCTGCCGTGTCACAATAAAAGTCCAGGAAATGGTTATCGCGACTAAACATCAGGAAAGCATTGTGCAGCTTTTTATAGGATCTCAATTGACCCGAATCCTCCCGTTGTACCCAGACTTCTCGACCGAGCGCGAAATCAGAGTCGGGTAATAGAAAACGATCTGCGTCGAATATCAGAAAATCGGCATCACACCAGATCACCTGATCGTAGCCCTGAGCCAGTCTCTGTTGCAGGATTTTGAGCCGCGCGAGATCGCTTGCAATCACGGTTTGAGCGCCGATTTTACCAACCAGGGCGGGTTCGATCAGGTCGAAAATCTCGTCATTTAGAAAGTGCCGCTCAAACCGGTTCCGCTGCGCCCAGTTCGCGACCGAATCGAGGCAGGCCTGCAGCCAATCGTAGGGTAGCGGATCACGGTGGGATTGAATAACCAGTGTAGTAGGCATGCAGGAACAGGCATAATGACTCGAAGATGACAGCTTACCATGCTATTTTGCCGCACCCGTTAACCGCCCAGGAGACAAATCAATGACCAGCCCTATCATCGCAAACAATACGCCAGCCAGGGTGGCGCTCGAAAAAGACAAGAAATACTATTTCTGTATGTGCGGGCGCAGCGGCAACCAGCCATTTTGCGACGGCTCCCACAAGGGCAGCGAGTTTTTACCCATGGCCTTCGTATGCGAAGCCAGCAAGGACTATTACCTTTGCCGATGCAAGCATAGTGGCAACAAACCCTATTGCGATGGTACTCATAAACAGTTCGCAGATGACCGGGTTGGGAAGCCCGGCGACTAGCGAGGCGAGAGTTATCCACACAGTCGAGGGCCTCCCCCTTCGCTGGCGTTTTTACCGTAAACCATGCGCTCGATTCCGGCCCAGTACGCCGCCGCCTCGCACATAGGGCAAGCGGGTGAAGATGAATAAAGCGTGCAGCGACTTAAATCACGCGAACCGAGGCGACGAGCTGCGTCCCGAATGGCCTCCATCTCGGCGTGCGCGGTAGGATCACGATTGATTACCACGCGACTCGGAGACTGACCAACGATTCTGCCATTACGAACCACGACAGCACCATAGGCCTGATCACCGCTGTCAATCGCCCGCCTTTGCATGCCGAAGGCCCGCGCGATAAATGTCGCATCATCGCTTCGTTCGGGCTGTTCAATCGAATCTGCCTGGGTCTCGCTCGCGATGCCATCGCGACCGGCGACTAGCGTAACAACACCCGCCAGGCCAAGCATCAGTTTTCGTCTTTTCACGTCTGCGGGTTTATCCATGATTGCCCCCATCCCAATTATTCGTCCAGTTTAACATTTCCTGTTAAAAAACCAGCTTGTGCCGCACGCCGGCAAGCGCATAAAATAGCCGGCTTTCCAACTGATACCTGGGGACTGCCATGGGAGAATGTCCGATATGTGCGGCCGACGTCGAAGTGGCCGACGACGCGATTTCTGGCGAGTTACTGGTCTGCGGTGACTGCGGTGCCGAACTTGAATTGATTAATATGGATCCGGTTAAACTGGCCGAAGCGCCTTCGGCCGAAGAGGACTGGGGGCAGTGAAGATCGGCCTGCTGCATTCGCTGATTCGAAAAGAAGAAAAACTGCTGATCGAGGCGTTTCAAAAAGCCGATGTAGAGCCGATCATGATCGATGATCGCCAGCTGATCATGGATTTTCACAGCGCGCCCGATATTGACATCCTGGTCGAACGTTCTATCAATCATTCACGTGCGCTACACGCGCTGCGCCTGTTCGAGAGCGCCGGGGTGTGCTGCGTCAATTCCCACAAAGTCGCGCAAATTTGTGGTGACAAACTGCTGACCACCGCGGCCCTCAAGGACCACGGTATCGCACAGCCCGAGTGCCGGGTCGCATTTACCGAGGAATCGGCACTCGATGCGATCGAGGAACTGGGCTACCCGGTGGTCCTGAAACCCGCAGTTGGATCCTGGGGCAGACTGCTGTCCAAGATCAACGATCGCGATGCCGCCGAGACGGTGCTCGAACACAAGACCGTACTCGGCAGCTATCACCATTCAATTTTTTATATTCAACAATACATTGAAAAACAGGGGCGCGATATCCGCAGCTTCGTGGTCGGCGACGATTGTATCGCTGCAATATACCGCAGCTCGGATCACTGGATCACAAATACTGCGCGCGGTGCGCAGGCCAGTAAATGCGAGGTGACGTCCGAGGTCGCCGAAATATCGCTGGCCGCGGCAAAAGCCGTCGGTGGCGGGATTGTCGCGGTCGACCTGTTTGAAAGCGATGGCGGCCTGTTGGTCAACGAAGTCAACTACACGATGGAATTTCGCAACAGTATCGACACCACTGGCGTCGATATTCCGCAGGTCGTCGCGAATTACGTCGTTGGCCTGGTCAGGCAATGATAAAGGTATCGATTGTCGGCGCCTCGGGCTATACCGGCGGCGATTTACTGCGCATCCTGTTGTTCCATACGCAGGTCGAAATTCAGCAGGTGACGTCGGAACGTCACGCAGGCAAGCTGGTTTCGAGCGTGCATCCCAACCTGCGTAAAATCTGTAAACACAAGTTTATCCCGATTGCTGAACTGGAGCCCTGTGACGTGCTGTTCCTGGGATTACCGCACGGGCAAATGATGAACCGCCTCGGTGAATTCGAGAACCTGGCCGAAACCCTGATCGATTTATCCGCCGACTTTCGCCTGCGCGACAGCAGCGCCTTTGAAAAATGGTATGGCAAGGCGCACGATTGCCCGCAAAAACTGGCTGATTTTGTCTACGGTATTCCCGAACTTCACCGCGCTGAAATGAAAGACGCCCGGCGTATCTCGGGCGCCGGCTGTAATGCCACTGCTACCATACTTGCGCTGCATCCGCTCTACCAGGCCGGCGTGGTCGAATCCGCGGTGGTCGAGGTTAAAGCCGGTTCCAGCCAGGGTGGCAACGCGGTCAACGAGGGCAGCCACCATCCGGAACGCAGCGGCGCGGTGCGTTCCTACAAACCGACCGCACATCGCCATCTCGGCGAAATTCAGCAGGAACTGGGCGCCGATAACATTCATTTCTCCGCCACCTCGATCGAGATGGTACGTGGCATCCTGGCGACCTGTCATGTCTTCCTGAACCAGGATCTGCAGGAAAAGGATATCTGGAAGATATACCGCGGCGCCTACGGCGACGAACCCTTTATTCGTATCGTCAAGGAACGCAGCGGTATTCACCGATACCCGGAACCGAAAATTCTCGCCGGCAGCAATTACTGCGACATCGGCTTTGAACGTGATCCTCAAAGTAATCGGCTGGTGGTCATCAGCGCGCTGGATAACCTCGTCAAAGGCGCGGCCGGCCAGGCAGTACAGGCATTCAACATTGCGCAGGGATTCGACGAGACCACGGGCCTCGAATTTCCTGGATTGCACCCCTGAATTCGAACCGTCATGTGCCGCATCCTCTACGTACGGGCCGAGACGCCATTTCAAATTGCCGATATGCTCACGCCGTTCGCGGGACTATCGCGCACTAGTCGAGAATTCCAGGGGCACGGCTGGGGTTGCGCCTGGTGGGAACAGGATGGCTGGCATCAACACCACGACATTCGCCCGGTCTGGGAAGACGACCTGGCGCAATTCGGCAGCACCCGCCTGTTGCTGGCACATGCCCGCAGCGCGTTTCGCGATGAGGGTATCGTCATCGAAAATAACATGCCCTTCTCGGATGGCGAATCGGTTTTCATTTTCAATGGTGAGCTGCGTGGCGTTCGCATCAAGTCTGACGGCCGCATCGGCGCTGAAAAAATCTTTAACTATATCCGTCGCTTCGATAAGGGCGACAAATGTGCCGCTACCGCCAGGGCCGTCGAAATCATCAACAAGCGCAGTGCCTACGTGCGCGCGATGAATATCATCCTCTCTGATGGAGAACAATCGTGCCTGTCTACCAGTTACAGCGAAGATCCCGATTATTTCCAGATGTACCAAAAACATGACGGCAACCTGCACCTGGTATGCTCGCAACCTTTTCCGGGTGACCAGGACTGGACCCGAATCGATAACAACACGACAACCGAACTATGATGCTGATAAAAATTGGTGGCGGCGAGCAGATCAACCTCAAAGCCGCGATTGCAGACCTGGCGACACTGGAGCAGCCATTTATTATCGTGCACGGCGCCAATGTATTACGTGACCGGCTGGCGCAACAGCTGGGCATGGATAAAACCGTGCTGACCTCGGTCTCGGGTTATGCCAGTGTTTTTTCCGATCAAAACGCTATCGATGTCATCATGATGAGCTACTCGGGTCTGCGCAACAAGCAGATCGTCGAACTGTGTCAAAGCAATCAAATCAACGCAGTGGGCCTGACCGGTCTCGATGGTCGCCTGGTTCAGGGCGAGCGTAACAAGGGTATCCGGGTGCGCGAAAATGGTAAAACCCTGATCAAGCGGGACCTTTCGGGTAAGCCCCGCGCCATCAATACCGAATTAATGCAACTACTGCTGGACAACGGCTATTGCCCCGTGCTGACGATACCCATTGTCGACGAAAACGGATTTGCGATTAACTCGGAAAACGATGATATCGTCGTCAAACTTGCCAACGCTCTCGATATCGATACCGTCATTCAGCTGATTGAAGCGCCCGGTTTCCTCGATGATCCCAACGACGAATCAACGCTGGTCACCCGCATGAGCATCAGTGAACTGCAACAGCGCGAAGCCGGCGTCGAAGGTCGGATCAAGCGCAAACTACTGGCGCTATCACGACTCTGCGAGGAGGGTAAGACCACCGTTATCATTGCCGATGGTCGTAGCGATCAACCCATTATCAGTGCGCTGGACGGCGCCGGGACTCATATTTATGACTGATTACAAAGCCCTCGAACACGAGTATGGCGTGCCCTTGCAGGCGAAGCGCGACCTGGTTGCGATACGCGGAAAAGGAGCCTGTCTCTACGACGAGGAAGGCCAGGAGTATATCGATTGCGCCGCGGGTATCGCGGTCGCATCGCTCGGGCACTGCCATCCAAAACTGGTTGCGGCGATCCAGCAGCAGGCGGAAACGCTGATTACCTGCCCCAACATCATGTATAACGACGTGCGCTCGAAGTTGCTCAGGAAACTGGTCGAAGTGACTCCGAACAGCCTGACCCGCGCCTACCTGTGCAACTCGGGTGCCGAGTCGATCGAGGCTGCGCTCAAGTTCGCACGCCTGCATACCGGGCGCAGCAACTTTGTTACCGCGATGCGCGGCTTTCACGGTCGTACCATGGGCGCCGTCAGTGCCACCTATACGCCAAAGTATCGCGAGGCGTTTCAGCCACTGGTTCCCGGTTTCGAGTACGTGCCCTTCAACAAGATCGATAAACTTGATGCCGCCGTCAATGATAATACCGCGGCGGTCATGTTCGAGCTGGTACAGGGTGAAGGTGGCGTCAATCCGATCCAGGCTGATTACTTGGCGGCGGTGCGCAAGCTCTGCTCCGAGCGCGGTACATTATTGATTATCGATGAAATCCAGACCGGCTTTTGCCGCACCGGCCAATTCTTTGCCTGCGATCATTTTGATTTGCAACCCGATATCATGTGCGTGGCCAAGGCAATGGCCGGCGGGGTGCCCATTGGCGCAACCCTACTCAATTCCGAGATTAATATCGAGCCCGGGTTGCATGGCACAACCTTCGGCGGCAATCCGCTGGCATGCGCCGCGGCCCTGGCCGCAATCGACATCTACCAGACGGATAACCTGGCGCAACGGGCCGCGGAACTGGGTGAGTATTTCGAAGAGCAACTGCAAGTTGCCGATCTGTCCCAGGTGCGCGCACTGCGCCGACTCGGCCTGATGATTGGCATCGAGCTCAAGCAAAAAGTGCAGGACAAGCTGGCCGAGCTGCTGGCGCATCGCATCATTGCGTTGCCGGCCGGCCCGAATGTCATCCGCATGCTACCGCCATTGATCATCGAGAGGGATCAGATTGACCAGGTCGTCAATACACTACAAGAATTGTTGGCATAACCTGCTGTCTGCGAATGCCGATATTATTGCTTGAAATCAACAAAAGTTGAAGAAGACAGATGTAGTATGCCTTTTTATAACCAATACTGATTTTTGTGAAATCGATACTCTTATATACTCACCGCTTTCCTTATCATAGCCCGACTAAAAGCTGCCACTTCCCAATAATAAAGTTGAAACTAATATGACCACCACTCCGGATCTAACGCCTTACGGTATCACCGACACTACCCGGGTCCTGCATAATCCCAGTTACGAAACCCTGTTCGCCGAGGAAACGGCAGCCGGACTGGAAGGCTATGAAGTTGGGCACTTGACCGAGTCGGGGGCGATTGCCGTGGACACCGGGGACTTTACCGGTCGATCTCCGAAGGACAAGTACCTGGTGCGAGACGACACCACCCGCGACCGGATCTGGTGGGCGGATCAGGGTGATAACGACAATAAGCCCATCGATACCGAAACCTGGACTAAACTGCGGCAACTCGTCACCGATCAACTGTCGGGAAAGCGACTGTTCGTGGTCGATACTTTCTGTGGCGCCAATCCCGAAAGCCGGCTCAGGGTCCGTTTCGTCACCGAAGTTGCCTGGCAGGCCCATTTCGTGACCAACATGTTTATTCGACCCAGTGCCGCGGAACTAGCCGACTATGTGCCCGATTTCGTCGTGCTTAATGGTTCCAAAACCTCGAATCCGGATTACCGGGCGATGGGCCTGAACTCCGAGAATTTCGTTGCATTTAACATGACCGAGGGAATGCAGATCATCGGCGGTACCTGGTACGGTGGCGAGATGAAAAAAGGCATGTTTTCGATGATGAATTACCTGCTGCCTTTGAAAGGCTTGCCCTCGATGCACTGTTCCGCCAACGTCGGAGAAAACGGTGACGTTGCGATTTTCTTCGGTCTGTCGGGAACCGGGAAGACCACGTTGTCGA
>JAOTYD010000031.1 GCA_029862005.1 Gammaproteobacteria bacterium
CGGCCATTCGAAGATCGATGCCACTGCGGCAAGCAAGCCCAGCATCAACCAGACCAGTAGCAGTTGAACCAGTAAACGGGATGGCTTCATGAGCGCGGAGCGTCGACCTTTTCCAACAGGTTGCCGAGCACTTCATCGACGCCGAGACCATCGATTTCCACCTCCGGCGCAAGAATTACCCGGTGTCGTAATACCGGTAATACCATAGATTTGACATCGTCCGGTGTAACAAACCCAACCCCGTTAATCAGTGCCATTGCCCTCGCGCAACGTAACAATGCAATGCTTGCGCGCGGACCGGCTCCATGCCGCAACAGCGTGGTGCCGCGGGTTGCGCGTACCAGGTTAACCGCGTATTCGGCAACCTTGTTGTCAACCTCTACCGCAGCACATTGTTGTTGCGCGGCCTCGACATCGATTAATTGCCGGGTATCGTCCTGGCCACCACCAAAGGATTCCACGGCGTAACGCGTCGCGATCAGGAACTCGTCATCGGCCAGCGGGTAGTCGATGTTGATCTTGATGATGAACCGGTCCAGTTCTGCCTCCGGTAACGCGTAGGTCCCTTCCTGCTCGATCGGATTCTGGGTTGCCAGCACCATGAAGGGTTTGCCGACCTCGAGTGACTTACCATCCAGGGTGACCTGGTATTCCTGCATGACCTCAAGCAATGCGGCCTGGGTTTTGGCAGGTGCCCGATTGATTTCGTCGGCCAGTAACAGGTTGGTAAAAACCGGGCCCTGCTTGAGTACAAACTTGCTCTGGGACATATCGAACATGACATGTCCGGTAACATCTCCGGGCATCAGGTCGGGCGTGAACTGGATGCGCTTGAACTTGCCACCGATCCCGGCAGCGAGTGTCTGCACCAGCAGGGTTTTACCGAGACCCGGTACCCCCTCGATCAGGACATGGCCACCCGCAAGCATCGCGATTAAAACCTGGTCGACGACATGAGACTGTCCGATCAGCCGGCTGTTGATGTGTTCTCGGAGCGTATTAATCGCCGCGGATGTTGTGCTGGTTGAATCATTCATAGTGATTGCTCGATGTGTTTTAAGAGTCTTACCGTTTGTACAAAAGAAGATTCGCTGAAGTCAGCGCTGGTAAAGGCACGCGCAATTGCCTCCGGATTAAGATCACAGCGCTGCGCGATCAGCTCGAACTGTCGCGCCTGATCGGCATGGCCAAACTCGCCCAGTGTCAGGCTGGCACGTCGCAGCACCCGCGTACGCAATGGTTCCACCAGGTATCGCCCCTGGCGACGATGCCACAGGTAATGCGAGATTGACGAGAAATGCTCTCCCAGGGCGCGCGAATTCGACCGGTTACGCGGCACCAGTCGGCCAAAGCGATAGCCGGTCCGCCATATCCAGATCAATATCAATAATCCCGCCGCGATTAATACTTCGCTCGCATTTTGTCGCATCAGTGTCCAGATCGAGTCACGTAGCACCGAACGCAGAATTGCGAAGTTGCCCTCGTCCGAACTCAATAGCCATAACAGGTAGGCATGATCGTACTGATCGATTCGATACGACGTCCAGATGCCCGGATCGGAAATGATCGTTAACAGGCCGTTTCCAACCTCGAACTGCATCATGTGAACCCCGTATTCCGAGTAAGACCAGCTGAAGGGTCGGGGTTCGATCACACTCTCGGTGTCAGAGATGTAGGGATGCAACAGGATCTTGGCATCGTCAAAAGCAACTTCGACTTCGCCAATGTCATCGGAAAACTGTACCCAGGTGGTCGAGACTTCCTCATCGTTCAGGGATTGCGCAATCTCTTCCCTCGATTTTCCCGCTTCGATCTGACGATTATAGTCACGCAGGGTTTCACTCAATGTTTTTTCCTCGCTCTCGTCTTCGGAGTCAAACTTACGCCAGTCGACCTCGATCGAAAATTCGCGCAGCAACATGTCATCGTCATCGGACACCATGTCAGCGGTGTAAATCACATTGCCACCCTGCTCCAGCCAGTCCATAACCTGCGCGAGTTGACGAGGGGTCTGCACCTGGTTGGCGTCACTGAAAAAAAGCGTGCCGAGACCCGAGAGTTCATCGAGTCGGGTAAGGCTATCAACGTCGGTTACCTCGATACCGGTTCTCGCCATGAATTTCTGTGCCGCCAGGTAAGGATTACGTAACGCGTCGATACTCCAGCCCGATTCCTCCGTCTCCTCGTAAAACTCGATGCTCCAGTAAAATCCCGAGCCGACCAGTCCAAGCAAAACCAGTCCGAATACGAGCTTGAGATAAGGACTACCGCGATTCATCGGCTAACTCCGCGGTCCAGGCATTGCACAATCCCTGAATGGTTTCACTCTGTGGTAGCTGGTGTCCGTAGGCGAGTCTACGCCAGACATTGGTGAGTTGCCCGAAGTATTCGCTTAGCGAGTCGATTCCGCGAGCCCTGACCAGCGCGGCACACTCGGCCTCGGTATGGCTGGCGCGAAATTCAAGTTCGTGTTTATCGATCAGGCGTGACAGCGAAGCACGATACAAAAGGCTCAGTGCTTCCCGGTAACTACCATCGGACCATAATCGCATTACCTGGGCCGGCACATCGGGCGGCAGGCTTTGCGGAGTCACGTCAAGGCCAAATAATACCTCGGGGGCAACTTCTTTCTGCTGGGCTCGTCCCAGCCTGGACAAGGGTCCGCGAAAGCGTCTAATCAGATAAATTATCAAACCGGCAAATGCGATAACGAGCAACAGCTTGACCCATGTCGCGATATTGCTCAGGGACTCCGACCAGTCCCCGTATAACTCCAGCCACTCAAGAAAGTCGATCATCCATTCGGGAAATACTTCGTCGTCCTCGTCGCTCCAGCCCTTGAAACGCCATTTACGCACCGTCCTTTCCTGTCCAAAATCCTCGTCCTGCAACACCGACTCGATCAGTTGCCTGGCTGATTCGCGGTCAAGCCCGGTTGCGGCGTCAACCGCAGCCGGTGACGTTAGCATTATCACTCCAACAAGAATGATGGCTGCAATAGCGCCAGTCCCGGGCCTGGCCTGCCGTTTGCGATTGGCCAGATTGCGGAAGCTGATTTCAATATCCCAGGCCTCGAGCTCGATTCTGCGATTGAGATAAAGCGCAAATCCGGCCATGGTATGGAACGGCATAACCAGGGTCATTGCCGCGATTGCGGCCAGGGTGTAAATCCATTCACCCGCCAGGGTGAGGTCATCAAAATTGTCGTAATAGCGGATTCCGAATGTGTCCGGCGTAAAGAAGTCGAGCAGTATTATGATGCCGAAGGCGACCAGCAATTCGAAACAAAAGCATACCAGCTGGTTTCCGAGCGCGACATCGCTATACCTGCCATGCAGTATACGCAAGCGTTGACGACGCGACCTGCCCTTCAATTCCTCGAGCACCGTTACCGGGTTATCGAATGCGCGTTGCACCGAGAAGCGCCGCCATAGCAACCACGGCAGAATGTCTTTGAGCGGCAGCGCCTTCATGTTGGACCAGGTATCCGGCTCCTCGTCGAACAACATGCGGCTGCCGATATAAAGCGGCAGGCGTTCCCAGAAGGGTTTCAGCCACCAGACAAACAGCAGGGCCCAGAAAGGACTCTGTGAAAACACTCCCAGTAACACGACTGATAGCGGTAGCAACGGTAACAGGCTGGCGATGTATAGCTGCCGCCACCAGGCTCGCGCCATCAGGAAACCAAGATCGACGGCCTGCCAACCCGAGCGCAGGCAGGCGTTAACCTGCAGCTTATCCAGATTCATGTCGACGTCCGGAAAACGAATAGACCAGCACCAGTGCCCATAAAATCGCGCCAACCGTGTACTTAGTCGCGATCGACAGGCTCGTGCTCGAAGACCAGAAAGCCTCCAGGAACGCAGCAATAATCAGCATCAAAACAATACCGTAAAGCATCGGAACAACGTCACGACCGGCCTTGCGCAGCGAATCCAGCCGCGACGACTGTCCCGGGTTCAGGATCGCGTAACCGAGCCTCAGTCCCGCGGCACCGCTGAATACGATCGCAGTCAGCTCGAACGAACCGTGGCCAACCACAAACGGGTAAAACGTATCGACATAGTCCAGGCGGGTTAAGTGTCCGGCAATACTGCCCATGAACATGCCGTTGAAAAACAACACCAGCAGGGTACCGATTCCGACCACCATGCCGCCCGCAAAGCAACGGAACGCAACGCTGATATTGTTCTTGATGTAAAAACCGAACATGAATATGTCGGTATCGGCCTCGCGCTCGCGACCTATTTTGCGCGCCTCGGGGTCATACATGCGTTCGATCTGGCGCACCTGGGGGCCGTCGAGCACGCTGTAGACCGCATCTTCATCGAAATAGGTCCACGCGCCGGCGACCAGACCGGGCATCACCATTACCAGAAACGCAACCAGGATAAAATACCGATGACGGTAAATTGCCAGCGGGAAATCGCGTTTAATAAAAGCATAAAGATTCAGGCGGCTTTCCGCCCGATGTCGGTATAGCTCGCGGTAAAGATCGAGTACCAGATTGTTCAGGCGCTCTACCAGCGCCGCATCGTAAAGCCGCTCCTTGGCGATCGACAGGTGCTGGCACAAGAGCAGGTAATTCTCAGCCAGCACCCTGCTGTTGCCGGCCTGGGAGGGTTTTTGCAGTGATTCTTCGATCTGCTGCCAGGTGGACTGGTGCTGTGCTTCGAACAGTTGCTGTTTCATCGTACCCCCAGGAACCAGGCCCCGATGCGCTGTAACCGTTCAACCCCGTCATCCCCCTTTTCATGCGTGACACCTTCGAGAATATTCGCCAGCTCTCGTTGCCGGGGTTCGGAAAGCTGGTTAGTGCGCTGCATGAATTCGATGATTGAAGACTGCTCGGTTCGCAGTAGCGGGGTCGGTGGTGCTAGTGGCACGATCTCTTTCACCGTTGCCGGTTTCGAAGACTCCGGCACGCTGATCACCAGGGTTCCGGCAGCCAGGTCGCCGAGCCTCTGAAAACGCTGGTTCGACAGCATGGTCACCAACCCGGCCAGGTAAAACAGGGGAAGGAAATCGACCGTGCGCAACAGGTTCCGCACCATCGAGGTGCCCAGCGTTACCGGGCTCAGATCGTCATTAATCACCGAAATTTTGAGCAGTTTCTTGCCCGGAGTCTGCCCGCGCGCGAGAACTTCGAACAGAACCGGGTATAACCACTCAATAACAAACAGAAAGATCAGGAAAAAACCGCCACCCATACCAAAGCTACCGAACGGAATCGACAGCAGCGACATGATGAAAACGATGATGCCGCGAATGCCAAGGTCGATGGCAAAAGCAAGGCATCGCGGAATGGGTCCAACAACCTGTGCTTCAAGGTTGATACCCCCCGGAATCTCGACCCGATAGCTTGTATCCAGCAATAACGTTCCTTAATCTGCGAGGGTCTTGGCCTCGGCGCCAAACAGTTTAAAGTAAACCAAGGCGTAGGCCAGTGATACCCACGGGATTATCCAGATTAACGGGATCGTCAACGGAATCATGCCCAGCGTTACCAGCAGTATGATCAGCAGCAGAAATCCCGTGGCCCGAAACCAGATCCGCGTGACCGCCTTACGTGATGTCTCGAGCGCCTGCCATGCCGTCATGTCCTTCTCGATCATCAAGGGCAGCGAAAACATGTAGGCAAAGGACAGGTAGATACCGGGAATGATCAACAGGATGTAACCGAGCGTAATCATCAGCGACATCAAGATGTACCAGAGTATGGCGCCCGGGATTCGGTGAAAATAATTGAAGACGGAACTGGGAGAAACCGATTTTTTCTGCGCGTGGCGGATAGCCATGATGGTGATGCCGGCAATCATCGGCATGGTCGCAGCGATTGCAACGATTTGTACCAGCGACGCTATGATTGACGAGGTCACCTCGTCTGCACCCATGGCTACCAGCCCGAATACAATCGGAACACTGATCAGCGCGGCGACCAGGTAGACGACTAACCAGATCACGGTTGCGATATGGCACTTGAGCTTGAAACCCTTCAGGTTGCGCCAGGCCTCGCCGAGCGTCTCGAGCATCCCGATTTCTATATTGCCTGCGATCGCATCTTCTATGTTGCCGCCACTGCGTTCGGAATGGCTCTCGTACGCGAGGTCGGATTCGGGGGTAGCGTAGATATCACCCATGGATAAGCCCTTGATTTTACTGGTTGAACCACCCGATTATAGCAGGTCAAAAACGCTATGCTTGCTCGCATCAAAATCTCACGGATTGGCTCTTTGTCATGATTAAAACTGGCTGACAACTTTTGCCGGCAAGGTTCGAAGGGCAGGCCTGGCTGGCGCTTTTCGAACACACGCTTAGGTATGCGATCAGGGCCCGAATAATCTATCCAGGATTAGCCTCCTGCATAATCCAGTCACGGAATATCTTGATTGCAGAAGTGGACTCGACCCCTCGCTGATACACCAGGTAGTAACCATAGGCATCTAATCTGACGGGCTGATACTGGTACAAGCGACCTGCCTCTACCTCATCCTCGACCAGGAAATCATAGAGTGCGATACCCTGGCCGTCGATAACCGCCTGTACCCGGACATTGGGATCGGGAATTACCAGGTCATTCGACCCGGGCATCCATTCAAACCCCGCAGCCGCAAACCAGTCCCTCCAGGCCTGGCTACCGTCACGATCATGCAACAGAGTTTGCCGTCTGATAACGTTTTCGATGCCTTCGGTAATAATTTTCTGACCCGTTTCGCGGCTCGCCGTCAGCAATGCCGGGCACGGAAAAATCAATTCGACCTCCATTGTTTTCTCCTCCCAGTCACCCTTGCCCCAGCGAACCGCAAGATCGAGATCGTTCGCGCGCAAGTCCATCAGGTCAACCAGGGGTTGAATGCGCAGCCCTATATCGGGATGCTCTGTGATGAAGTGCATCAAACGCGGAGATAACCAACGCGATGCGAAATAAGTCGCCATACCGATCGTAATACGGCTACTGGTTTGTTGCCTAAGACCAACTATTTCGCGTTCCACTTTGTCAAACAAATCCTTTGCCACCTGCAGCAGGTCGACACCTTTCTCGGTTAGGCTGAGGTTGCGCTTCGATCGCGAAAATACCTCAAATCCCAGCTCGTCCTCGAGCTGTTGAACCTGGTAGCTGATGGCGCCCTTGGTCAGGTTCAACTCCCGTGCGGCTGCTCCCATGTTTAAATGTCTCGCCACGACGATAAAGCTGCGCAAGTTGTCATATTTTCTAAATCGCATAATTAATGTTTAATTTATTTAAACGATTGGGTCAAATATTTTGATTGGAAAGTATCTATTTTAATTAATAAAATTGTTTTTTATGCCTGATTTAATCGATCAATTTAGTTACACAATAAATTTTCAAAATTTAACGGGGGAAATCCGATGACTGAACTTTCTCGCACCTCGGCGCTGGCGTCACGACATACCGAACTGGGATCGGGCCTGGAAGACTGGAACGGCATGGGCACCGCATGGAGCTATAACAGCGATCCCAATGACGAACACGACGCGATTCGCGAAGCCGCCGGCATGTTTGACATGTCGCCATTGAAAAAAGTTTTTATTCGTGGACCCGATGCAACAAGGGTTGTCGATCATGTCATCACGCGCGATATGACAACAATCTACCCCGGCAAGTCCGCCTATGGTGCAATCCTGACCGACCGGGGCACGGTCTGTGACGATGCCGTTATCGCCAATAACGGCGATGACGAATGGATGCACTGCCACGGATCGGGTGAGAGCATGCAGCGGCTGCAGGAATCAGCCGAGGGCCTCGACGTGGATATCGAACTGGACGACGATCTACATAATATTTCGCTGCAGGGACCAAAGGCTCTGCAACTGCTCGATGCACATACCCCGATCGACCTGGATCAAATGCCGTATTTTCATCACCAGCCGGCTCAGTTGTTTGGTCACCCCTGCCGAATTTCGCGCACCGGTTATTCAGGCGAACGCGGCTATGAAATCTTTGCCAGCGCCGCGGTGGTCGGCGATATCTGGGACCAGATACTTGGCCACGGCGCAGATATCGGCGTCATGCCCTGCTCTTTCGCATCACTGGACAAGGTGCGTATCGAAGCGGCACTACTTTTCTTTGGCTACGATATGACTGCCGAACACACGCCGTGGGAAGTCGGTCTCGGATTTACCGTGAATCTGAACAAGGGCGACTTTCGCGGCAAGCAGGCGGTATTGGCCGCCAAAGGACAAGAACGCTTTGTCGCTGCCGGAATTTCTATCGACCACGACGATGCGCTCGCGGGCGGAGAAATACTAAACCTCGATGGCGTTGAAGTAGGCGTAGTCAACAGCCCCTGTTACTCGCATCGACTTGGCAAATCGCTGGCGCTGGTGCACTTGCGCCCCGACGTGGCACAACCCGGCAAGCGGCTGGACGTGGCCAGCGACGATTTTTCGGGTACAGCCATGGTGGAAACAATCCCATTCTTCGACCCGACCAAGTCGCGTACACATGTTTGAGTAATCCGCAAATGTCGCGAGCCTCCGCACGCCGACGCCAACGAGGTCGTAGCTGTGCCGAACCCGGTGTCGTTAATGCGCCTGCATTCTTGACGCGCAAGATACCCCCTTACGAATTGCTCGACGAGGAAGCGCTGGTCGGTCTTGAAGATCATGCGGAATGGTTGCTGTCGGAAATTGGCATCGAGATTCGGGATGATCCGGAGGCGCTGGAGCTTTTCAGGCAGGCCGGCGCGACCGTCAACGGTGAGTTGTTGCGTTTCGACCGGGGACAGGTGCGCGCGCTTTGTCAAACTGCACCCAGGACCTATACCATGCATGCGCGCAATCCTGCACGCAGCATCGAGTTTGGTGGCGATAACCTGATCTTCGGATCCGCTTACGGATCGCCTTTTGTCACCGATCTGAAAAGCGGCAGGCGTTACGCGTCGCTCGAGGATTTTCAGAACTTTATCAAGCTGACCTACCTGTCGCCGTGGCTACACCATCAAAGCGGCACCATTTGCGAACCGGTCGATATCGCGGTCAACAAGCGCCACCTCGACATGGTTTATGCGCATCTGCGCTATTCCGACAAGCCCTTCATGGGCTCGGTGACGGCACCCGAGCGTGCCGTTGACTCGCTGGCCATGGCTGAAATCGTATTTGGCAAAGCGTTCATGCAGGAAAACCTCGTCATCCAGGGTAATATCAACGTGAATTCGCCTCTGGTTTACGACAACACGATGACGGGGGCGTTGCGCACCTATGCGGCGGCGAACCAGGGCAACGTTATTTCACCCTTTATCATGGGTGGCGCGATGAGTCCGGTCACCCAGCCCGCAATCATCGCCCAGGCGCATGCCGAGGTCATGGTTGGCATAGCCTTGACGCAACTGGTGTGCAAAGGTGCCCCGGTCGTCTACGGCAGCTTTCTGACGACGATCGACCTGAAAACCGGCGCACCGACTTTTGGCACCCCTGAATCGACGCTAGCGACGCTCGCCATCTCCCAGCTCAGCCGGCGCATGGGGCTGCCGTTTCGCTGCGGGGGCCATCTGACCGCGTCCAAGACCGCCGACGCCCAGGCGATGCAGGAATCAACCAACGCGATGAATCCCGCAATCATGGCGGGCGCCAATTTTATCTTCCAGGCAGCAGGCTGGCTCGAAAGCGGCCTGACCATCGGTTATGAAAAGTTTGTCATGGACGCGGAACAATGTGGCGCTCTGGCGCGCCTGGTCGCGGGACTCGAAATCGACGCCGACCAGCTCGCCGGCGAGGCCTACCTTGAAGCCGGCGTGGGCAACAACTTTCTCGGCGTGGCGCATACCATGCGACATTACAGGACTGCAAATTTTCGCGCCGAACTGGTGGACGCCACGCCATTCGAGCAGTGGACTGAAGCCGGCAGCAAGGACATGCAGCAGCGTGCCTACGAATGCTGGAACCGGATGCTCGCAGAGTATGAAGCCCCGCCAATCGATCCCGCAATTGACGAAGCGCTGCTGGATTATATCGCTACAAAAAAGGCATCCATGGAAGACGCCTGGTACTAGCGCTTACGGGACCCTGCCCGATTTCGGAATCACCAGCGCATCAACAATGGTGCAACCCGATTGATTGACAATCACTGGGTTCAGATCGATCTCGGCGATCGCACTGTCCAGGGTAACCGCCAGCTGCGAAAACCTCACCATCAGCTCGACCAGTGCTGCGCGGTCCACCGCGGCCTGGCCACGCACCCCGGACAATAACCTGGCCAGCCGGATCTGGTCGATCATCGCGTTGGCCTGTTCACTGTTTACCGGCGCAAGCCGGAACGCGCGCTCGGCGAGTATCTCGATCAGGATTCCGCCACAGGCGATAATCACCAGTGGTCCATACTGGGGATCGTTTTTCATGCCGACGGACACCTCGACACCGGCTTCTATCATCGGCATCACCACGACCCGATCACCGAGCCGGGTCTGTAAATCACGGTACGTTTTTTCAAGCTGTTGGCGATCTTCGATTCCGACTATGACCCCATTTTTATCCGACTTATGGGCTATCCCCGGCATCGCAGTTTTTAATACCAGCGGGTAACCCAGTGAATCCACGCTTTTGCACAATTGCGCAAAGCTTTTCGCCAGCCGGAAAGGAACCGTTGGCAGGCCAAATTCAGACATCAGGCTCAACGAGGTGATTTCATCGAAGCTGTCATCCACACTTAAACGACTCGACCAGTTCTCGACAATCGCCGGATCGAATTCGATCTCGTTCGAGCAGTCTACGACATCCTCGCCGGACCGGTAATTCATCAGGTTACGCATCGCGCGCAGTGCTACATCGATACCGTTGATGACCGGAATGCCCTGCACGGTCAGCTCGGCCGCGGTTTCGTGAATATTGGTAAAGCCGCAGCTATTGACCAGCACCAGCGGCTTATCACTATAAACCGACAACTGCCGGGCTACGTCGAACAGCTCCGGGTAATGGCAGAAGCCGTCACGGAATTCGAACTCGAAACTCATCAACCCGGTCTCCGCGTCATCGAGCAGGGCCTTGCCGCAGGCCAGGTAGGTTTCAAAAGTGTTGTTGCCGAGCGCACCCATGCCATCCATGGGATTGACCGCCTCGAGCCCGGTCTCGAGATGCTCGCGCAACACCTGCGTCGTAGCCGGCGATATCTCGGCAAACGGAATGCCATGATCCTCGGCCAGGTCGATCATCTGCTCGCGCATACCGCCCGAATCGAGCATGCTGGCGAGCCCGCCGCCATTGACGCGCAGTCCGGTCGCAAACAGCATCGCCGTGACGATCATTTCATCGGCATCGCGGCACAAAACAGCGCCGTGGCGCTCGCATAGAGCAATAAAGGCCTCGTGATCGCCCACGATCGCACCGGAGTGGCTCATCGCAAACTGCGCTGATTTTTCGGTGCGCCCGAGGCGTGTGATAACCACCGGAATCGAGTTGCTGTGGGCTTTTTGCAGTGCGCCGACAAATGCCGGCACATCACGCACGGTTTCCAGCATAATCGCCAGCACCCGAGTTGATTCCTGATCGAGCAGGTAATCCATGTAATCACCAACGGTCGCGTTGGTTTCCTGCCCGCTTGCAATAACATAGTTAAAACAGAAACGCGCATCGTTATTGGCCAGGTAGGTCATACCTGAGCCCGAATGCAGGATCATACCGATGTGGCCTTTAGGACGTCCCGGCGGTGGACGGTCAAAACTGACCAGCACGTTGTGATCAAAGTTATAAAATCCCATCGAGTTGCCGCCACAAACGGGAATACCTGCCTCGCGAGCACTTCTGCGCAGGCGTTCTGGAAGCCTCGGCTCGGGATCATTCTCGATATAGTTCGCCGCGTATATCATGATACCGCCAACCTGCAATTTCAACGCTTGCTCGAAACTCTGCTCCAGCGCGGCACCGCTAATAGCGTAGACGACAAGATCGGGCACCAGCGGCATATCTGCGAGCGCGGCATAGCAGGTCTTGCCATGCAGTGACTCATAGCGGGGGTTAACCGAGAAAATATCCCCTGCGTATTCACATTCCGACAATTGGTTGTGGGTGATCTCCGCGAGGCTTCCCTGGCGCTCGGAGGCACCGACTATTGCAATAGTTTGCGGGCTCAGTAAGCGCTGTAACCAGTGCGACATGGCTTTGAATGAATGAGTGAATGCGGCGCGATTTTGACATATATTGCCGCCATACACACATAAATTTCAGGAGCAGCAATGAGCGCGGAAGTGAGGGTGGAAACATACGATCGCATCGTCGAAATCACCATCGACCGGCCACCGGCCAACGCGATCAATACCGGCGTCTCGAACGCGATTTACGAGGCCCTGGTGATGCTGCAGGAAGACGACAACCTGAGCGTCGGAATTATTACCGGTAGCGGTGAGCGAATTTTCAGCGCAGGCTGGGATCTGAAGGAAATTGCAGCGATCGACAACAATGTGGAAGCGGTCAACAGCGCTTACAGTTGTCCCGGCGGATTCGCCGGTATCAGTGAATTCTGGGGTTTGAAAAAACCCGTTATTTCAGCAATAAACGGCATGGCAGTTGGCGGCGGATTCGAAATCGCGCTGGCGACGGACCTGATCGTTGCAGCGGACCATGTCGAGTTTTTCCTGCCCGAGATGCAGCGCGGGTTCCTGCCCGACGTTGGCGCAATCCAGATTTTACCGCGTCGCATTCCTTACAATGTGGCGATGGAACTGCTCTACACCGGGCGACGCATGAGCGCTGCAGAAGCGCAACAGTGGGGCCTGGTATGCCGGGTTTGCCCAATTGGCGAGCTAATGGATCGTGCGCGTGAACTGGCGCATGAAGTGGCACGCGGAGCACCGCTTGCACTGCAGGCGCTGAAGGAAGTCGTGCCAGCGATACACAGCCTGCCCATGCCGCAGGCATTCGCCGCAACCAAACCGGGCAACGATGATTTACCGGTCTACCAGAAAATGCTGCTGTCGGAAGACTTCATGGAAGGTCCACGGGCATTTGCCGAGAAACGCGATCCAGTGTGGAAGGGTAAATAAACCTACCTTGCCGCGGCGACAAGAATCAGGTTGTATTTTCAGGTCCGTGCCTGCATCAATTTCTGCCTGAGCCGCCCGTGAATCGAAATGCAATACAGTAAAATAAATAACGCGATCAGGTTCTCCTTCATTTCACCGGTGTTGATGATTTTGGTATCAATTATCGACAATATCGGCCTGACCAGAATGACCAGCAGTCCGACAGTGAGACAGTCCAGTGTCGGCCATTGCCAGTAGAGGCGACCTGATTCTTCAAGCTTGATCCGTCGAAAATACCGGTACAGCGGCATAATGACACCACCGATTAGAATGCCCAGTGTCAACAGTAATCGCGGAAGCTGGTCGAACAGAGCATGCACGTTATGCAGGTTGGTCTCACCCTGATCATTCAAAGCTTGCCAGATTTCCACGGTGCCCCAACCGAACATATGCTGACCATAGGATATTTCCTCCAGTGCGAAATAAGTCGCCCCCAGTAACAGCATGAAAAACCAGGCTCTATGGAAGCCCGATAGTCCAATTTTGTTCGCCTTGATGATTGCCGCAACACAAAATCCGATAGCGATTGCCAGGAACAGCACCGTCATGTTTTCGATAATGCCAAATTCGCCCTTGAGCATCTTATAATCGCCGACAATCGCGACCCAGATGAATGAAAACAGGACAACCAGTACTGGCAATCCATGGTAAAGCAGGCTTCTAAGAGTCATGCGTTCACCTCGAACAAACCGGCCGCGCCCATGCCTCCGCCAACGCACATGGAAACAACGACATACTTCGCACCGCGGCGTTTGCCCTCGATCAGTATGTGACCGGTCAGCCTGGCGCCGGTCATGCCGTAGGGATGGCCAATCGAAATCGAACCGCCATTGACATTGAATTTTTCGTTATCGAGGCCAAGATGATCACGACAATAAATGGTCTGGCAGGCGAAAGCCTCGTTGATTTCCCACAGGTCGATATCGTCGATACTTAGACCGTGTTTCTGTAGTAGCTTGGGAATCGCATAAATCGGGCCAATTCCCATTTCTTCGGGTGCATTGCCAGCGACGGCCATGCCTCGATAAATACCAAGCGGCTCCAGGCCACGCTTTTCGGCAAGCGAAGCTTCCATCAAAACACAGGCAGATGCGCCATCCGACAACTGGCTCGCGTTACCCGCGGTAATCGTGCCACCTTCCACCACGGGATTTAGTCCACCCAGTCCTTCGAGTGTCGTTTGCGGTCGATTACCTTCATCTCGCGTCAGCTCTGCCTCGCTGTAGCTGATGTCACCGCTTTCCTTGTCCTTGATTGCACGCATCGCGGATATCGACACAATTTCGTCGTCGAAGGCACCCGACTGTTGCCCGGCGGCGGTGCGCATCTGCGACTGCAGCGCATATTCATCCTGGACATCGCGCGTAATGCCGTACTTTTCTACCACGTGCTCGGCGGTCAGCAACATCGGCATATATGCGTGCTCTGCATGCATCACGACATTAGGATCGGCCTCGTCGGCAACCCAGGGAAAATACTGGTTTTGCACTGCTGAAATATTCTCCTGGCCACCGGCAACGACGATATCCATTCCATCGACGATAATCTGCTTGGCCGCGGTCGCAATTGCCATCAAACCAGACGAGCACTGGCGATCGATCGTCTGCCCCGCCACCGTGTCCGGCAGGCCCGCGGCCAGCGATGCCAGCCGACCAATGTTCATACCGGCAGTTCCCGCGGTTAACACCGCGCCAATAATGACGTCGTCGATTTCGGCGGAATCGACGCCGGAACGAATCACCGCGTGGCGAATCGCATGGGCGGTAAGTGTCGGTGATTTTATATTGTTAAGCGTGCCTTTAAACGCCATCCCGATCGGGGTACGGGCGGTTGATACGATGACTGCATCTTTCATTATGAGGTATGCCGGAAACGGAAATTCGCGGCATTATACCTCAGCCTGGAAAAAGGGGGACGCATCTATTTTTCCTGATTTTCTATTATTATTGAAAAATAGAAACGCCCCCGTTTCCAGGCCCCCTACTCCCTCCTTTGCGCTTATTCTTCCAGCGTACCTGACAGATCATCGATGATCGCCTCAAATTCATCGTCGAGCTTACGGTCTTCATCACAAAGAGATCTAATTCTCGATGCACTCGCGTCGATAATTTCCAGCAACGCTCTTTCCTGCCGTTTAGTTAAGTCAAGCCCCAACAGGGATCTTTCCAGTTCCTTTCCCAGCGCCGTCATGGTCTCATTGGCAGACAGCGCTTGCCGCTGATGCTGTTTTTCAATCCTGCACAGTTTTTCATGCGCTGCTTCGAGGACCCGGGTCAATCCTTCGCGCCTCGCATTAACCTGCATTTGCGTCTGCATCGCCTGCAGCCTCGTATCCAGGCCTTCGATCATGATAACGAGGTGTTGTCGCAAGCGCTCTATTTCCTCCGGGTCCGAGGGTAGGTTTCGAACCAGCAGGGTGGTGCGATCGGAATTGACCGCGACACGGGTACCAAAACTCAATACCCGGTCCTGACCGCGCAGACTCTGGAGAATCTGACCCTCCATCGGCCGGTTGATGCCGTCACTAAACCAGACGCGGTTCTCGCCGTCGGCCTCGATCAACAGGCTGCTATCGAGATCGAATTCGCGCAGGCAGTCAAACACATTATCTGCCAGCTCATCGAGGTCGCTGGCGCGCTGGCATCGATGTAAAAACCCGACCACCATCTCGAGCTTCTCGGTATTGGTCAAGTTACGCTTCAAGGCCTCGACCGCCTGCTCCGAAATGTTCTCCAGTTCCCGTTTTCGCAACTGGCTCGCAAGCACTAACTCAACCTTCTTTTGCAGAATTTCTTCGCTGAAAGGCTTGGTAATATAGTCATCGCCGCCAGCCTCGTAGCCGGCCATCAGCTCCTCCTGCGTGGCAAGCGCAGAGACAAATATGACCGGTATTTCGGCGGTGTCGGTATCGGCCTTGAGACGCTCACAGGTCTCGAGCCCATCCATTTCCGGCATGTTGACATCGAGCAGAATCAGGTCCGGTCTCTTGATACCGACCTGCTGCAAGCAGCTCTCTCCCGAATTCACGCTATTAAGCGCATAGTCGGATTGCAACAACTCTTCCAGGATGGCCAGGTTGATGGGTTCATCGTCAACGCAAAGTATCGAGGCTTTCTTGTCCATAGGTTTTTTTATTCAAACACTCGAATCGTGCTTATTTATAAAGGAAATGAACATGAATGAGTAGGCAAATTCCCGTTTTCTCGATTTTCTTTTGCTATCGGAACGCATTATCGGTTTCGGTTGAAAGTTCTCATTTTGTTCTCTATAGTATTCAAAGACCATGAACCCGATGATGAACATAATCACGCTATCCGGCAAATTCAGACCGATAAAACCCATCCCAGCCCCGATCGAGGATCTCGTCGAGCTCGGCCGAATCGCGGCTGGCATCCCGCTGGAAGCTATCGCAGACAGACAGCGTAATGAACTTCTCGGACTGCTCACGGCACCCGGTCGGTACGCCCTGCAGGTCAGTGACGATTCGATGTGCGAGGCGGGTATCATTCGTGGCGATATCGTTGTCGTTCAAAGCCAGCGACAGGCCCGCGATGGGGACATCGTGGTCGCGCTTATCGATAACGAACAGGTGACGCTGAAACGCGTTCGATTCCTTTCCAATCAGCGGATTCAGCTGATCGCCGATAGTCCCGATCAGGCCGACCTGGTGCTCAAGGATTCGCGCGTGATCATCCAGGGGAAAGTGATCGGCCAGGTCCGGTGCTACGCTTGAATCCCGTGAGCGACGGACGCTGGCCCCGCGTTATCCTGCTGGCGGATATGAACGCTTTCTTCGCCTCGGTTGAGCAGATCGATCACCCCGAATGGCGCGCTAAGCCGATTGCCTTGACCAATGGTGATATCGGCACCTGTATCATCACCTGCTCCTATGAAGCGCGGGCTTTCGGCGTCAGGACCGGGATGCACATCAAGCAGGCCCGGCAGCTTTGCCCGGACCTGGTTCGGATCACCAGTCGTCCGCAACGCTATGCCGAGGTATCGGCCGATATCATGCGTGCGCTGTCAACTTTCACACCTGAGCTCGAGATTTTCTCGGTTGACGAGGCGTTTCTTGACGTGACCCGCTGCCAGCGGCTCTGGGGGTCTCCGCGGGAAGTCGCACTGCGGGTCAAGCGCACGGTCTACGAACACTCGGGGGTCCTGTGCTCGATTGGTGTCAGCGGCGACAAAACCACGGCCAAGTTCGCGGCGAAACTACACAAACCGGATGGTTTGACCATCATTCCACCCTGGCAGGCAAAGGAGCGCCTCGCCCATACACCGCTGACCGGGCTTTGCGGGGTAAACTCGGGAATCGCCGGCATGCTCGCCGCCTATGGTGTGCACACTTGTGCGGACCTGCAAAAACTGCCCATCAGCGTGCTCGGCAAACGCTTCGGCAATCCGGGCAGACGCATCTGGCTGATGGCGCAGGGCCTTGATCCCGAACCGGTAAAAACCAGTATTCCGGCTGCCCAGTCGATCGGGCATGGTAAGGTCTTGCCACCCAACACGCGCGACGCAGAATCGATACGGGTATTTATGATGCATATGTCGCACAAGCTCGCCGAGCGCCTGCGCAGCAACCGCCTGGTAGCCCAGCAGTTTCTGTTCGGCCTGCGCCTGTATCGCGGCTGGCTCAAGACCACTGCGCGATCGCTTTTGCCCAGCGACGACGAGAGAGTCATTTACCGACTCGGCACACGCTGGTTACGGCAAGCCTGGAGCGGCCAGGGAATCTGGCAGATACGCATCGTCGCGCTCGATCCAAAGGCACCGTGCCAGGCGGATCTGTTCCAGCGCAAGCATCCCGCCCGACAACGCGCTCACCTTGCGATGGACCAGATCAATCAACGTTATGGGCCGATGACACTTGCATCGGCACGATTACTGGGGCGATCAACCATGCCCGACGTGATTTCTCCCGCCTGGAAACCACATGGTCACCGCAAAACCGTTTAGTCCGCTTTAATCGTGTCGCACCTGGCTTATTTCGCGGAACAATTAAACAATTTCGGCTAAACTTGGTCGATAACTATGCCTTCATACTTTTATGAGACCCTTAATGCTGGATACGACAGATAGTTCGATCGCAGAATTTCAGGCAGATATTGAAAAAGCGATTGCAGCGATCGAGACCATTATCCTCGGCAAATCGAACCAGATCGAGCTTGCTGTTTGCTGCCTGATTGCGCGCGGCCACTGCCTTATCGAAGATTTACCCGGGGTCGGTAAAACCACCTTGTCGCAAACCATCGCGCAGGTTTTCGACCTCGATTTCAATCGCATTCAATTTACCAGCGATCTACTGCCCGCGGATATTCTCGGGGTATCAATTTTCGACCCGGAACAGCAGGTTTTCAAATTTCATCCCGGCCCTGTTTTTGCGCATTTCATCCTGGCCGATGAAATCAACCGCGCCACGCCGAAAACCCAGAGCGCTCTGCTCGAGGCCATGGAAGAAAAACAGATTACGGTCGAGGGGGTGACGCACCGGCTGGAGGAACCGTTTTTTGTCATCGGCACCCAAAACCCGCTGGATCAATCCGGCACTTTCCCGTTACCCGAATCACAGCTGGACCGGTTCATGATGAAAATATCGCTCGGTTACCCGGACCAGGCAGCCGAGCGTGCATTGTTGTCGGGTGGTAATCCTCGCGAAATGATGTACCGGATGCAATCCGCGGTCGGCATCGGACGCTTCATCGAAATTCAGTCCGCGGTAGATCATGTCCATTGTTCCGAGCCTTTGCTGAGTTACGTTCAGCAATTGATACAGGCGACGCGTAATCCCGGCCTGTTTGTTTATGGCCTTTCACCGCGCGCTGGCCTGGCTGTAATCCAGGCCAGCAGGTCATGGGCACTAATGAAGGGGCGCAGTCATGTGGAGCCGGGCGATGTTCAGTCCGTGTTCGGTGCGATTGCAGACCATCGCTTAACCCCGTCTGAGCAGCACAGCCGCCCGACCATGGACCTGGTCAATGATTTGATCGAACAGACACCAATCCCCTGACCATCATGCTTTCGGTCAGTTTGCCGGCTCCCGTCCGCCGATACTTCGACAACTGGTTTGATAGCCATAACCCGCCAAGCCAGGATGCAATTCTGCTGCATAACCGACGTCTTTATATTCTACCGACGCGTTTCGGTTACCTGTTCGCGATTATGCTGCTGTTCCTGTTCTTTGCCGCGATCAACTACCAGAACAGCATGGCATTCATGCTGACTTTCATGCTGACTGCACTCGGCATCATCAGCCTCTGGCATACCCATAAAAATCTGCTCGGCATCACCGTCAAGCTGATGATCCCGCGCCCTGTATTCTGTGGCGAATCCTGCGAGCTTAAATTTGAAGTCAGTCACGCCAATAACTCGAAACGCTATGCGATTGGCATCCAGTACGCAGAACAGGTACCGGTATACGTCAAGCTCGAACCCGAAGGCACCAGCGGGGCAAAATTGAGGATCCCCACAGCGCATCGCGGACAGTTCAAACCGATGGGTATAACGGTATTCACCCGCTATCCCACCGGTCTGTTCCATGCCTGGGGCTGGCTTAAGTTCGATGTACCGGTCCTGATTTACCCGAAGCCGGCCACAAAGGCCCGGTTGCAACAAAGCATGGTCGAACAATACGACGGACAAACATCGACCAGTACCATCGAAGGGGAGGATTTCGCAGGCCTGCGGGAACACCGCGAGGGAGAATCGTTGCACCACATATCCTGGAAGGCCTATGCCCAGGGTAAGGGACTATTAACCAAGACATTCCAGGGCCAGGCGAGGCCTTCGATATGGATTGACTGGAATATGGTTAACGAGGGCTCGCTCGAAGATAAACTAAGTTTAATGACGGCCCTGGTTCTGGCCGCGGAAAACGAAGAGCAGAAATACGGATTGCGACTGCCTGGCACCCTGATCGAACAGGATTACGGTAGTGCGCACAAGCACGCCTGTTTACAGGCCTTGGCGGTTTTCAGGCAACCCGATTTCAACCAGGAATTTAAACTTGAAAACGACTAGCCAAAACCTGCCCATTCGATCGATTGCGAATGAAACGGTGAGACGCTCCAGCATTTTTGCAGTCTGCTTCTGCTTCCTGTGCTCAATCGCTCCCCACTTTCGAAACCTGCCGGTCTGGGTAAGCGCAATCGTATTGCTTGCACTGGGATGGCGATGCCTGCAAAACCTTGGCAAGGTCAGGGAGCTACCCAAGTGGGTACTGATCCCGCTGGTATTTTTTGGCGGCATTGGCGTATTCGCGGAGTACTGGACCATCGTCGGGCGCGATGCAGGTCTCGCACTGCTGACCGTGATGACCTCGTTCAAGTTCCTGGAAAGCCGACGTCATCGCGACCTGTTGATACTGGTTTTTCTCAGCTATTTTCTGATCGCCACGCATTTTCTCTATTCCCAAAGCATTTTTACCGCAAGCCTGATGTTCGCCAATCTGATTGTCGCAACTGCCACGCTGATCACGATCAATCAGCGCGAGGAAAAAATCGACATCAGGCAGCTGGTGGGATCCAGTACCCGTCTGGTACTGCTGTCGATTCCGCTGATGCTCATTCTCTTCGTGCTGGTGCCACGCGTGCCGGGTCCGTTGTGGGGAATTTCGAGTGAACAACGCGGTGGTGTTACCGGGCTTAGCGATCACATGTCACCCGGGAAGATCAGCAACCTGATCCGCAGCAACGAGGTTGCCTTCCGGGTTGATTTCGAAGACCGAATTCCAGCCCAGAACAGGCTTTACTGGCGAGGACCGGTGATGGCCCGCTATAACGGCTATCGCTGGTACCAGGCACGTCGGCAGGTCCTAAACCGGTTCAACATTGTGGTTTCCGAGCCCCCGGTAAAATATACCGTTACGCTGGAACCGAATGGCGAACGCTGGCTGCTGCCGCTGGATATCCCGACAAAACTGATTCCCGATGCATTAATGACCGAGGACTTTCAGCTCATCAGTACCAAAAAAATTAATGACTTGTTGCGCTACTCGATGGAATCACGGGTGGCTTACGAGGTTGGCGCAGACGAAGATCCGGAGTATCTCGGTATTACGCTCGAATACCCTGAAGATCTCAATCCAAAGACAATCACGATGGGTAAATCGCTGGCACAACGTTTTGATCGCAACGAAGACATCATCAAAGAAGTATTGAAAATGTTTCGCGAGCAGGAATACTTTTACACCCTGCAGCCCCCTACCCTTGAAAATGACGTGGTTGACGAGTTTCTGTTTAATACACGGCGCGGTTTCTGTGAACACTACGCCGGCAGTTTTGCGCTGCTGATGCGTGCTGCAGGAATACCGGCACGCGTCGTCACCGGCTACCAGGGTGGTGAATATAACGCTGTCGGTAACTACCTGATCGTGCGGCAATCCGATGCGCACGCCTGGAACGAGGTCTGGATCGAAAACAGGGGCTGGTTGCGGGTCGATCCCACTGCCGCAGTGTCCCCGAGTCGGATTGAACAGGGTCTCGATAACGCCTTGTCCGACGAAACATCAATTTTTCGCATCCAGAATCGTAACCCGATCTTCGGCAACCTGCTCTACAGCTGGGATAACATGCAACACAGCTGGAACGACTGGGTGATCAATTATGACCAACGCAAACAGCAAAACTTTCTCAGTAAACTTGACCTTGGTATTGAAAGCTGGTCCGACATGGTATTTGCAATGGTCTTTTTGCTGGCCACAGTTACCGGTTTATTCTGGTTTATTGTCTGGTATCGCGAGCGTCCGCCAAAGCCCGAAGCCTGCGAAGTCCAGTTCGGGCGCCTGCTGAAAAAACTGTCCAGGCGAGGTTTCCAGAAACGCCCCTCGGAAGACAGCCGTGCTTTTCTCGAGCGAGTTACGGATCGGGACTTTCCGCAGCGCGAACAGCTTGCAGATATCGTGGAGCTCTACAACCGTATCAAGTACGGTCGCAAGGGCTCTTCCGTGCGCAACCTCGACAGCATGCGCTCACTGATCAACTCTCTCTGAGCCTTACCCGCCCCAACCAGCGACAGTGCTCCCCGGGGGTAAATGCACGTAAAAGGCGCTCCCAACCGGCGCAAGCGCCGGTTGGTCCATCCATGGAATCGCTTGGAGCGCGGCGTCCGTGCCGCGCTACACTTTTTCGTGCATTTACCCCCGGGGAGCTCAACTCACTGAGATGTGTCGAAATGTTTGCTTCAGACGGCTTCTAGTTCCGAAGACTTGAAGTACTGTTCCTTGATGCTGCTGATTTCATCGCGCACCCGGGCCGCTTCTTCGAATTCTAGGTCACGCGCATGCTGGTACATCTTGTTTTCAAGCTGCTTCAACCTGGCAATGAGTTCGTTGGCACTGAGCCGCTCGTACCCGCTCGCGGTCTCGGCCACACGATCGAATCCCTTGCGGTGGCGACCGGGCCTGGCAACGTCGCCAAGGTCCATCACGTCGGTCACGCTCTTGACGATTCCCATTGGCGTTATCTTATGCTCAATGTTATATGTCAACTGTTTCTCACGCCGCCGATCGGTTTCGGCAATCGCCCGCTGCATCGAACCTGTGATGCTGTCTGCATACAAGATCGACATGCCATTGATGTTCCGTGCCGCTCGACCGATGGTTTGAATCAACGCTCTATCCGAGCGCAGGAATCCCTCCTTGTCCGCATCGAGAATCGCAACCAGCGATACTTCCGGCATATCGAGCCCCTCGCGCAGCAGGTTGATGCCAACCAGGACATCGAATTCACCGAGCCGCAGATCACGGATAATTTCCATGCGTTCGACGGTATCGATATCCGAATGCAGGTAACGCACGCGCACCCCGTGCTCGCCCAGGTAATCGGTCAGGTCCTCGGCCATGCGCTTGGTCAGGGTCGTGATCAGGACCCGTTCGGAGACCTCCACGCGTTTATTTATTTCGGATAAAACATCGTCAACCTGGGTGGTCGCAGGGCGTACTTCGACCACGGGATCGACAAGCCCGGTGGGTCGTACAACCTGTTCGACCACGGCCCCACTGTGTTTTTGCTCGTAATCACCGGGAGTTGCGGAAACAAAGATGGTCTGAGGAGACATGCGTTCGAATTCATCGAAACGCAGCGGCCGGTTATCGAGCGCCGAAGGCAGGCGGAAACCATATTCAACCAGGGTTTCCTTGCGCGAACGATCACCGCGATACATGCCACCTATCTGCGGCACCGAGACATGGCTTTCGTCGATAAACAGCAGGCAATCCTCGGGCAGGTAGTCAAACAGGGTTGGGGGGGGTTCCCCGGGTTTGCGCCCGGAAAGAAAACGCGAGTAATTTTCAATTCCGGCACAGTATCCCAGCTCACGCATCATTTCGACATCGTAATTAACGCGTTGCTCGAGTCGCTGCGCTTCGACCAGTTTATTATTTTGTTTGAGTTCCGCGAGTCTCACCTGCAACTCTTCCTTGATCTCGCTAATCGAGCCAAGAATCACCTCGCGGGGCGTCGCGTAATGCGTTTTCGGATAAATCGTAATGCGCTTGACGTTGTTGGTGACCTCGCCGGTCAGCGGATCGAACAGGCTGATTTTCTCGACCTCGGTATCGAACAGCTCGATACGCACCGCGTCACGGTCCGAATCGGCCGGGTGCACGTCGATAACCTCGCCCCGCACGCGGTAAGTACCGCGCTTGAGCTCGAGATCATTACGCTTGTACTGCAGTTCCGCCAGACGCCGCAGAATGCTGCGCTGATCGATTTCATCACCAACCACGAGGTGCAATAACATCTTCAGGTAAGAATCGGGGTCCCCCAATCCATAAATTGCGGAAACCGACGCGACAATAATGGTATCGCGCCGCTCCATCAGGGACTTGGTGGCCGACAGTCGCATCTGTTCGATATGCTCGTTGATCGATGCATCTTTTTCGATGAAGGTGTCGGATGCCGGCACATAGGCTTCCGGCTGGTAGTAATCGTAGTAAGAGACGAAGTACTGGACCGAGTTATGCGGGAAGAATTCCTTCATTTCGCCATACAACTGCGCCGCCAGGGTCTTGTTGTGCGCCATGATAATCGCCGGTCGCTCGAGCCGCTGGATTACATTGGCCGCGGTAAAGGTTTTACCCGAACCGGTTACCCCCAGCAGGGTCTGGTGCATGAGCCCGTCCTCGAGACCCTGCACCAGGGCATCGATGGCCTCGGGCTGGTCTCCGGTTGGTTCAAACTGGGTTTCGAGCTGGAATTTCTTCGCCATAGAACAAATTTAGTGAATGATAAACAGACTGCACTTTACAGGTCGCCACGGCTTCGTATACTTCGCCTGTTCCTTCACAGCAATCTAACCGACGAGTCATCCGTGTTTAACGATCTGTCAAAGCGCGTTTGCGCAATAAAACCATCCCCCACTTTAGCAGTTTCAAATTTGGCTAGCCAGCTTCGCGCCCAGGGACGTGACATTATCAACCTGGGAGTAGGAGAACCGGATTTTGACACCCCGGATCATATCCGGGAAGCTGCCATTGCAGCGATTCGAGCCGGTGACACGCACTACACGGCTGTCGACGGCACTGTGCCCCTGAAACAGGCAATTATCGACAAGTTCGAGCGCGATAATGGCCTTTCATATTCAGCCGATCAGGTCCTGGTTTCCTGTGGTGGTAAGCAGAGCTTTTTCAACCTGTGCCAGGCGGTTCTAAATGAGGGCGATGAAGTTATCATCCCGGCCCCCTACTGGGTATCGTATCCCGATATCGTAATTCTGGCCGATGGAACCCCGGTTGTCGTCGTGGTCGGTATCGACTCGGCCTTCAAGATAACCCCGGACGCGCTTGAAGGCGCGATCACGGATAACACGCGCATGCTGGTGCTCAACAGTCCCTCTAATCCGACCGGAGTCGCCTATTCGATGCCGGAACTGGCAGCACTTGGCGAAGTATTATTGCGCTACCCCGACGTGCTCATTGCGACCGATGACATGTACGAGCATATCGTCTGGGGTGATTTCCCGTTTTGCAACATCCTAAACGCCTGCCCCGAACTGTATGAACGCACCCTGGTGCTCAATGGGGTATCCAAGGCTTACGCGATGACCGGCTGGCGAATCGGTTATGCCGGGGGACCAGCGGATATCATCAAGGCAATGAAAAAAGTACAGGGTCAGTGCACTTCCAATCCGAGTTCCATTTCACAGGCTGCATCGGTGGCTGCGCTAAACGGCGACCATGGCCCGGTGCGCGCGATGGTGACGGAATTCAGGAAGCGGCATGATTACCTGGTGGCCGAGCTGAATTCGATCAAGCATATCCGGTGCCTCGAATCCGACGGAACCTTTTACAGTTTTCCCAACATCCAGAGTTTTATCGACGCTCGCAATGATCTCGATAACGACGTTGATGCCGCCAATCTGTTGCTCGAGGAAGTCGGAGTCGCGCTGGTCCCCGGCTCTGCATTCGGGGCCGAGGGTTACATGCGTATCTCCTTCGCCACCAGCATGGAAAACCTGGAAAAAGCGGTCGCGAGAATCCGACAGGTGTTCGAGGGCTGAAGCGAGGCAGTAGTTTTACCGAACTCGATCATGGTACTGTGATCTAATGGGTCCAATTGCGACCCCATGGTATATAACCCGATATGAGTTCTGTTGTTGAAAACATCGGCCTCGAGCCGTCGCCGCTGTATCACTACAACGAGGTTCGAATCGTCCACCTGGAGCTGACGCACCGCTGCAACGCGGCCTGTCCAATGTGTTCACGGAATATTCACGGTGGCGCACTCAATCCCGACATGCCATTAAGCGAACTGTCGCTGGCCGAAATAAAGGCCATACTGCTACCTGATTTCGTCCGTCAACTCAAACGTATTTACGCCTGCGGCAACTATGGCGATCCCATTGTCGCGCGGGATTGCATCGAGGTATTCCGTTACTTGCGCGAAAACGGGCCCGATCTCAACCTGTGCCTGCATACCAATGGATCGGCGCGGCGCCCGGACTGGTGGCGCGAGCTGGCCACGATCATGAAACAGGGGCCCCATTACCTGCGTTTTGGTATCGACGGGCTCGAGGATACCAATCATCTTTACCGGCGCGGCGCGGACTGGAAAACCGTCATGCGCAGCGCCGAATCTTTCATCGCGGCAGGTGGACACGCCGAGTGGGACTACCTGGTCTTCAAGCACAATGAACACCAGGTTGAAGGCGCCCGCAAGCTTGCCCGGGAAATGGGATTCAAGGAATTTTTCGTACGCAAGACCGGCCGTTTCCTGAGCAGCGGTGAACTGGAGATCTCGGATCGATTCGACGTGCGCGATAAGCAGGGACGCTTTGAATACTGGCTCGAACAGCCGACGAATCCCGAATACCTGAACCCGGCCTTCGGTAATCTCGAGCAGGTCAGACAACGCTACGGCGAGTATCACAGTTACCTTGACCAGGTCGACATTAATTGCAAGGTAGCGGGTCGCAAACGCAAGATCTACCTTTCCGCGCAGGGTTATGCACTGCCCTGCTGCTGGCTCGGTGCCGTGTTCAGCGAGGCGAGCACGCCGGAACGCCAGCAGTTTGCCGAGTTGATTGATCGATACGGTGGCAGCGCCGCGCTGGATGCCCGTCGTATCGGACTCGAAGCCGTCATCGAAGGCCCGCTGTTTCAACAGGCGATCCCGCAAAGCTGGGACCTCGCATCGATAGATGACGGCAAGCTTGCGATCTGTGCCCGTACCTGCGGCAAGGATTACGATCCGCTCGACCATCAACGCGATTAGACCGGCCCAGCGAACCGCGCGAAGACGGTAATTACCTGCAGACCAGGTTTGCCGACGCTGAAACCGGTGATTGACAAATCCGGTTGCTGTATTATTTTTATTGAATTAGTATACCCAGCCTCTATTCCCCGGTAGCTCAGTTGGTAGAGCAATTGACTGTTAATCAATGGGTCCCTGGTTCGAGCCCGGGCCGGGGAGCCATACAAAACATTAGGTTACAAGGAAGTAACCTATTCTCCCAAGCAAGTTAGTCCAAATTTAGTCCAGTAAACCGCAACAAAATGCAATAGATCGTGTCTTGTCCAGGGACTGCCCTCACCCTTTCAAAATGCCCTTTTCAGGCTATTTTTAACTCCTTAGTGGACTAAATTTGGCACTTACATGCTAGTCCAGTAAATAAATAGCTTATATTTCAATTACTTTCTAAATAAGTACAAGGGATTTAATTTCCAATTGTCGTCATTTGTGAACTGTTGTATCATATTGCAACTAGCTGAAATCAGGGCTCGAAAGTGGCAACGATAACCAAACAAGTCGGGAAGACAGGAACTAGTTACAAAGTTCGTATCAGAAAGCCCAATAATCCCACAGTCACCAAAACGTTTAGTAGTAAAAGTCTGGCAGAGAAATGGGCCAGAAAAACGGAACTGGATATGGAAGAAGGAACCTATTTTGAAAAGCAGGAGGCTGAAAAACACAAAGTATCGAACCTAATCGATCGGTATATTTCCGAAGAAATACCAAGACTATCGGTAAGTGACCAACTAGCAAGGATCACTCAACTTAAATGGTGGCAAAGCGAAATCGGCTTGAAGACACTGAACAAAGTAACCCCTGCCCTATTGGTCGAGTGTCGAACCAAGCTTAAGAGCGAAATTAGTACACGCGGCAAACCACGCAGTGGCGCAACAGTTAATCGATACCTGGCGGCACTGAGTGCTGCATTCGGAGTCGCTGTATCAGAATGGCAATGGATGAAAGAAAATCCTTTTTCTCGCGTCCGCAGGGAGAAGGAATCTGATGGCCGAACTAGATTTCTATCCAGAGAAGAACGCACCGCCCTACTTTCAGCCTGTAAAGAGTCAACTAGTAAGAATCTATACTTGATCACCCTGCTGGCGCTGTCGACAGGTATGCGCCAAGCCGAAATCCTTACCCTTAAATGGGATCATATTAGTTTTGAGCGCAACACCATAACGCTTTTCAAGACGAAAAATAAGGAGGTTCGGGTAGTCCCACTGGTCGGCATTGCTAAGTCACTGCTCCAAGATCATGGAAAAGTACGAAGTCTGAAAAATCCGTTTGTCTTTCAAGGGCGTCATAACACGTATGCGAATTTCCCTCGTAAAGCCTGGGCAACTGCCCTAAAGAAAGCGAAAATTGAAAATTTCACCTTCCACGACTGTCGCCACTCCGCCGCCTCGGAACTAGCAATGAATGGGGCGAGCCTTCACGAAATAGCTGCTGTATTGGGCCATAAGACACTAGCCATGGTTCAGAGATATGCACATCTTTCCGAACAGCACACGACTTCAGTGGTTGAAAGGATGAATAACGCAATTTTTGGGATGCAGGGTGAGTGATTTAGAGCACAGCCTGGTATTGCCTCACGATATAAAGTCAATAAGTGTTACTGATATACCCTATATGGTGGCTTGGGCGATTCTCCCTTATTCCAGCCCAACATATGATGAGGGGAAATTTGAGGCAATAGTGAAACGATATCAGGACGATATTAAGGAAGCTTTTATAAATGGAAACTTTGAGGGGATGGGTCTGGATTCTGGGAGTAAAAATTCAATTAACGAGCAATTGGCGGACTCATTCAAAACCGTCGATGAGTGGAGAGAATATTTTTCTCGCCTCAGTATCGAAATCAAAATTGCGGAACCATCTTCATCCAGTGGCAGATATGACTTGTATTATGCCTCCAAGAATATTGCCCAAGCGATTAATGAAAGCAGGAGAACCATTTTAAATTTACTTACTCATGCGGTTCTTGCCGGCTCGCTTCCAGTTTATCCACCAGGCTCTCAAGTTAAATACAAACCTAAACAAGTAACTGATCACTATGAGGAGGTTTGTTGGGATGACCTGAATACTTGGTTGGAGACTTCCACCCGTGAAATTAACTGGAGGTTCCCAGACCCTTCAAGCAGCGCAAGAAACATCCTAAATAATGATATTAATGCTGCGCCATTTTCAAACCCACCAGCACGGCGGGACGAGTGGTTTTATATCATTGAGGAAACGATGTGGCGATACATGAAGAATAATGGATCGTTCCCCTCAGCGATCAAAGCTTGGGTTTCTCTTTGGGAAAACCCACCTCAGGGATATGGGATATCGACTGGCACTGACCGGGGGGAAGATGCATTACTTATGGGTGAAGAAATACTAAGTAAATCCGCATTTAAAAAACGATTTCAACGCTGGCAAAAAAAAGCAAAATAATCCTATAGTGGACAATAAGGCCATTAACTCCCAATAGCAGCACCCCCTCCAAAACCCTGTAAATTACCATTCGACACAAGGCACTTCGGCCAAGTGTTTTGCAATAACCAGCAACACATTTGCAAGGCAATCAAGCCGCTGTATTACATCGAGGTAAAAATGGAACCACAAGTTTCCGACACTAAACCTGGCACTGTCCATACAGTGCAGACGCTTGCAGCCACTGAACCCGGTTTGAATGAAGGTAGGATTCGTTGGACAATTTTCCAGCACAAGTCTGCGCTCGTCGAAGCGGGTGCTGTGTTTTTTTCCGGTAAGAAACTGCTGATCGATCGTGATCGCTACATTGCACTGCTTAAAGATGGGGGGCTTACTCCATGAACGAAAAAGCCCTCACCCGAAAGCAGAGGCTTAATCTTGATACTAGCGCATCGGATTATAACACTACATCGGCCAATCATAATATCAGTCAAAAGGACCGCAGGACTTTCGAGCGCTTAGCACAAAATTGGGCTGCGCGGGTTTACTATCATTCCCCGAGTGAAGCGATGCAAGCCCTATTACAAGGAGCTGAGCCATGGAATTGATCGATACGGTTTGCACTTCCGGCAACCGAGGCACAGTACGCGACAAGATAGTCGAAAGAGAGTTAAAAAAGACAGGTTTTAAGGCCAAAATTAGTGCGTTCTGCTGTCACTGTATATATGACCCTTACCAAAGGGGATCGTGGCTAAAACAGGTCGAAAATTGCACTTCTTGGCACTGTCCTTTGTATTCAGTTCGTCCTCTGCCAACTGGAAAGAAACACAAGGAGATCGATGATGGGTGAGTGCATTACATTTCCCAAGATTATCGAGGGCAATGATTCGCCTCTGATTCCCGAGGGTGTTTATGAGATGGGTTATCTCTACCACAAAACATGGATGTTTAGGGGGCGTCAGCCGAAGGTCGTTATGTACTTCAGCATTATCGAGCCAGGTGATTATTTCGGAGCGGCATTACCCGCCTACTACTGTGTAGAAAAGCACATCGGCAAACGTGGTAAGGCAGGTAGATTCAAGGCAAGTAAAAAAACTAATCTATATCGAGACTTTTGCCGGGTGTTTCCGGATAGGCCCGCACCACGGCCTGATCGCATACCTTTATCAAACCTCTCCTCAGTAGTCGTTCAAGGCACTGTCGTGACAGTAAGCAGGGGATACGATCAGCGAGATATACCTGAGGCAGCCCAATATAGTCGTGTGAGAAGCATAGAACGATAGGGCTATGGTTATGGTTATAGTTTTAGTAGTAGCCGTAGTTGTAGTTGTAGCAGTAGCTACTTAAAAACCCCTGAAACCCTTGCGGCAAAAAGGTTTGAGCCAATTTTCTTGGCAACGGAATTTAGTCCTTTGGAACAGAGTCGGGCTGAATACTACGATTGATTGAAAGACTACTGGCCCGGTATGCGTAACATTGTCATTGAGTGTTGCGCTGCCGGGTTCCAAAAAATAATTGCGGACCTTCGGTTGGAATGATGTTTTATAGCCCGACCGCAGTGCATTTCAACCGCTATGCGTTGGTATTCAGAGCATGATTAGAGTAGCGTTTGCCTATCGAAATTATACTTTTGAGTGATATGGCTAAAGGAATAAAGACTGGCGGTAGAGTTAAAGGAACCCCCAATAAATCAACGGATGAAATCAAAGCGTTGGCCCAACAACACGGGCCCAAAGCACTGGAGCGATTGGTTTGGCTGGCAGAGAATGCAGATAACCAGGCAACACAACTGAGCGCGTGCAAAGAAATATTGGATAGAGGCTATGGTAAGCCGATCCAGCAAACGCAAAGTCTTAACGCAGAGGGCGAGGTCAAGGAGGAAATTAGTAATCTAGAGCTTGCTCGATGGGTTGCACATCTTCTAAACAAGGGCCTGAAAACAGCCGAGGAAAAACCTACTTCACACTGATGACGAAAGCGAATCCGTTTATCGAGAGTCCAGGGCTAAGAGATAACCTATGAATACCCAGACTACCCCACTGACGACAATCTGCGAGTGGGAGGTAACCTACCCAAGTGTTAACAACGAAACCTGTAATGCGACGCTCAACTACCTCAGTAATATTCTATGGGTGACTCAACTAACCATGACCTACAGCGAACAAAGGCTTGCAGAGAATGTGCATGTCGGCCCCGTATCGTTAAAGGCCGGTGCCACCGTAAATCTACAAATTAGGGGCGGCCTTCTGTTTGTGATCTTTAACGGCGTAATCACAGAATCGGGCCAGAGGAATATCCTGACCGACATTCAAATTGGCACTTTCTGGTTAAAGTATTTTGAAAAGCCAATATTCCTCCCTGGTAACTAGCCGATCCCTGTCGATTGTTCCAAAGTTACTTTTTTCTCCAAAGCAGACGCTCAGATTTCGCCATTCAGCGGCAGAAAACGACCCAACTCAGACACTCATAAAAAAGCCACCTCAATTTAGATGGCTTTAACGTTAAATATGTTTATTCAAGAGTTAGCTTTGTACTCTAAGTCATGAAAAAACTCCAATAAGGACATCAAAGGATGCAAAGCGCGCAAATATGATTCTTTTAATCGAGTCTTCATAGGAGCCGCCTTTCTCATCGCCGGACCATAATAGGCTGTGACAAACTGCGACCAAATATTTGGTGAGACGGTGCTGCGCACGATAGCGATCGAGGGCGTGAGTATCCTTGTTGTATGCCACCAACCACTCGGATGAAAAATCGTCTCACCCTTGCGGACAACTGTTCTCAGTGGCTTGGACTGTTTAAACAAAGGGCACTTCTCAAGATCCGGATGAGCTATATCAGTCACAAGTGACCTGTTCGGAGCTTTGGGATTGGGATAGAGATATTTACTTTGAGATGGCGGAAATATCGTGAACTCTTTGTCTCCATAGACCTGCGTCACGAAACCGAGGGTATGTAATAGGTCGAAATGCAGCGGAAATCTGGCGCCAGCTCCACCGATCAGCATTGCAGTAGTGCGCTCAATTCGAAATCGAAGGGGATGCAATCTACTCTGAATGCGATCGGGTTCGGCAAACTTGATGGCAGGCTGCATGTCTGCCATCAACTCTGGAAACAAATTCTCTATATCGATTCCCCATAAATAGGGAGTGGGATTTTCAACGCTTGAGGCAATCACCATATCCATGTAGCTACCCAGATCTATCTCTCGATCCGGAAAGTCCCGAAGCTTGACTGATCGCTGACCGTAATGTCGCTGAAGATACTCCGGCGACCATTTGGACATTGCGGGCCAATCCTGTGTCGCGTCGGTTAGCACAACTGGAATTCCGGGCAACAAATAGTCCTGAATAAATTCATCATACGAAATACCCGTCCGTCGGTCGACCCTACCAACTTGCTCGAAAGAAAATGTCTCGAGGTCATTCATGTACTTGCTCCTAAATGCTTATTGTATCTTTAAGATTATCTGCCGAGATCCATACTTGTGCATTCTTTACAATGTAATACCCAGGTCCGGTATTCAATTCAAAAGCAGCGGTTTTCATGTCATCGCTATCGTCATGATCGGTGTGCGGGTGAGTGGACACTTCGCAGCACGCGTAATGCCGGATGTGTAGCTAGTATTCCCGCCTTCAAAAAGCTCTTGAGAGATGGATGGAAACGGAACATCCAGTAGACCAGCGCCCACCAGTTACTTGCATTTGCCGTGTTGATCGAAACCGATATAGAGGACCCTGTTAGATGTGTAGTATGCCACCAGCCCCAGGGTACGAAGAGCATTTCGCCTGGCTCCAGCACCGAGCGAAATGCTCTCGCATTTGCGAAGCGGGGAAACCTCGTCAGGTCCGGGTTCTCTAAGTCATTTATCTTGGACTGATTTGGCCAATCGGATTTCGGATACAGGTTACTCGAATCGGAAGGTGCGAAAAGCGTCCACTCTTTCGTGCCGTAGATCTGAAAGGCGAAGGCATGGTAGGCAATATAATCCCAATGAAGCACCGAAAACCGAGCACCCTGGCCACCGAAGAATATCTCGGCCTTTGATCCTCGACTGAGAGTCTCTGTGAGCCCTGAAGGAAAGAAACGATCCTCCAGCCAGTTCGGCCACAGATGCTCGGGCCGTGGTTCAATATCGGGGAGAAGCTCTGGAAAAAGATCGCCGAGATACCTACCGTCTCCAGTACCCATCAGGTAAGGCGCTGGCTCGCTCTCGGATGACTGGAGCACACGGTCGACGAATTTACTCACGGTTAGATTTTCATCACCTACCGGAAGAAGTCGATCTCCGAACGTGGTTTTGAAGAAGCCCGGTGACCATTTCCGCAGAGCCGTCCAAGAAGTGATCGCATCAGTGAGGATCACAGGCCGCCGAGTCAAGACGTAGTCCCTGTAAAAAGACTCGCAAGAGACTCCCTCTCGTCTCTCGATCATGGACTCACCTCGATGATTAGATATTGAGCTACTCTTGTGGAATGTCACGCGAACCTCCAGTTTGAATCAACTAGAGCCATGCTAGAAAAAGTGCCACTAGGCAAAATAAAAGCCTCAAGTGCCATTTTTATTTTCAATTTATTCAATCTTTTTGAATATTATCGCATCTTGTTATAGTCAGTTCACTAATAACGAGACTCGGATCACATACTTAATACTGTTAATATTGAAATGTTCCCCCAGAGTAGTATGGAAGTAGCGGGCAGTATGCTGGTAGTCAGTTACAATTGCCTAATCCATTTATCCCCAAGTCATGAGAGTCCGCTTCTGGCCGAAGATTGCCCCCTACCACTATTTCATGGGCGTCTGCTATTGGGAAATCAGACGCTAAAGTCGATGAGTCAGCGGCGACAACCAACCCAACTAAGAAACTCATGCTCTTGCTAAATTTCGTGCATAGCCCCCATTTTGCCCGTTTTCATGCGCTTGAATTGAGTATGTCCCGTTAATCCAGGTTCTATTAACACTATTCCTTGCGGAATAGTTTGAACAGGGCGGCATTACCGAGAGATCCACATCCAGCTTCTATGGCTTCTGTGGCATACATTCGCATGCAATCTATGAAACGACCATCGAGACCGGCCCCTTCTCCAACCGCGGCGATTTGCGCCAAGGCACCTGCACTGGTGTCGAGAGTGCTATGCTTTGACTGATAAGTGTCGGTGGTGATCATATCAACCGATCGCGACAAAACATCGCCAAAAACCGGCAGCAAGGAAACACCCAAATCACGAAAAAGCGGCAGAGGCACTTTCTCGGCATCACAAATTGCGGCGCCATTGAGCGCACCGAACACGAAGCTAAAGTAGATCGACAAAATGGCATTGCTGAGAGCAGCTGCCATTCCTGGATCATCTCCGATTAGCTGCGCAGTCCCACCAAACGCATCAACCACCGTTTTACAAGCCTCGAAGCTGCTGGCGTTTCCCGCGTAAATGATCGCGCAGGTCTCAGTACCAATCGCGTCCGGGAAGGCCATGATCTCCCCATCGAGGTAAGTTGCGCCGATAGTGGATGCCCAAATCGAGGCTTCACGAGCCTTAGCAGGCGTTCCAGTCGAGAGTTGAACAATGACTTTCTTGGCGAGTTCATTTTCTACGGCGCCGACACGGAAAAGCTCGTCGGTCGCATCGTAATCACGTATACACACAATAATGATGTTACTGGCTTGAACTGCATCGACAATTGTGTCGGCGACCTTGACTGTTCCCGGTTCGAATAATTGCGCCTTCGAAGGACTCCGGTTCCAAACTGTGACCTCCAAGTTAGCAGCTGACAAGGCTCTCGCAAGAGCTGATCCCATCAGCCCTAATCCAATTACCGTAACACTGGTTTTTGTCATGTTTCTATACCGAGGCAGAAATTAATTGTTATGAATACCCATGATCTCTCGTAACACAATTACAAACAGGCATTTGAATCGCTATCATTTTATCAGATCGAGCCCCTGGTCTGCTCCTGGCCGACTAGAGCTGCTTGGCTGAGTCAACTCAGTGTCTTCTTTGTAGAAATCAGGCCCTCTGCGCGATTCCTTCAACAATGACAAGATTGGCCTGGGCAGAACGATGTCGATGTTCTGCGAGCGCTTTGTAATCTGGATCATCACACCATGCCTGGGCCGACTCAACGTTGGGAAATTTCATTATTACTGTACTTGGATAAGCCCAACTTCCCTCAACAACGATAGTTTGATTTTTTGATGTTGCCAGGAGCTCGCCACCATGCCTCTCAAAAATTGGCATAAATCCAGCTAGGTAATTTTGGTACTCGTCCGGGTCTTCAATTTGTATCTGAGCCAGTACATATGCACTCATCTTGTACCCTCCATTTAGTATTCAGTTCCGATTCTCTCTCTTTGAGAAAGAGGATGCAAAAATCGGTAGCCACCTAACATTTAAATCGCAAGATTCATGATCTTGAAATTTTTTTCAATTAGTTGCTGGGAGTCCGCTCCTGGCCGTTCTCAGAAGCCCAGGTAGCGATTTTCAGTGTCTGCTTACGAGAAAGCAGCCGCTCAAACACGAAGAATCAGCGGCGATTTGCGACCCAATTGAGACACCTAAAACGTCTCACTCCATCTGGTAGCCTGGCGTTGATTTTGAAAGTGCTATCTCTTCTTCCGACATCTCTTCGCTGATGTGCTCGAAAAGCGGTGTCGAAAGGTAGCGTTCGCCGGTATCCGGTAACATTGCAAGGAGGACCGAACCAGGTTCTGCTTTTTCAGCAACCCGCATCGCAACTGCAACAGTTGACCCGCCAGAAACTCCGGTTAGTATGCCTTCTTCGCTAGCCAGACGCGCTGCCCACTTCATGCCTTCTGCACCAGGGATAGGTATCAACTCATCGTAATATTGATTGTCGAGGGCTTCCTGAAGAACCAGGGGTATGAAATCCGGGGTCCAGCCCTGAATTGGATGGGGTTCGAATGCAGGATGGCTTTCAGCGGGAGCCCCACCCTCGGTGCGAGCCTGGGCATGTCCCGATGATACGAGGGCAGCATTGGCTGGTTCGGTAAGAATGATTCGTGTTTCCGGACGCTCACGTCTCAGTACTCGTCCTACACCGGTCGCAGTACCCCCGGTACCGTAACCTGTAATAAAATAATCCAGCCGCTCCCCAGTGAAATCACCTAGAATTTCGGAGGCCGTGGTCGATTCATGAATATCCGCATTGGCCTTGGTCTCGAATTGTCGCGCAAGAAACCAGCCATTTGCTTCCGCCAGTTCCTTTGCCTTCAAATACATACCAGTTCCTTTTTCGGCGCGGGGCGTCAGTACTACTTTGGCACCTAGAAAACGCATCAATCTGCGGCGCTCAATTGAAAAGCTATCTGCCATGGTTACCACTAGCGGGTATCCCTTGGCGGCACATACCATGGCCAATCCAATCCCGGTATTTCCGCTTGTCGCTTCGACCACGGTTTGTCCGGGCCTTAGATCGCCGGAACCTTCCGCCGCTTCAATTATATTCAGGGCCAGGCGATCCTTGACCGATGCACCCGGATTGAAGGCTTCGGCCTTTACGTACACCGTGACGTTATCCGGGGCTATACGGTTCAATCGAATAACAGGTGTATTGCCTACCGTATCGAGCACTGAAGGATACAGCTGCCCCAACCCTCTGGTTGTTCTAATACTCATGACTCCTCCTGATATGCTTGGGGATACCTTGAAGGCAAGATCCCCCTTATTGAAACCATGCATGCAAACGACAGCATGGCAGTTTTTTAATCCCGCGACAAATCAATGCCTTGTGTAGGACCAATTGCAGCTCTAATCACCGCAGAAATTCGACAGGCATTCGATCGAGCCTTCATCGATCACTGAACATAATAGTCCTTTTGTGGCCGATTCGAGGAGCCCAGGAAAGGATTTTCAGTGTCTGCAATTGAGAAATTGCCAGTACATTGAGCACTATGGCCGACTGCAGCACCTTGTCATGTTTCACTTATGGTTAAATTCCTAAGTCCGTTTTCCGAGAATTCTTCAGCATATCTAGGCTCGTGAGGTGCGCTGAATTTCAAAAAATCTTCAACAGAAGAAATTTCTTTGTTTGATGCTTCGGCATCAGCACGAGCATCACGCTCTGCTAATCGATTAATCAACTCATCCCAAAAAGTGTCATCGTTATATCGATCTATTTTGTCATGGATACCACTTTCTTCTTCATACAAACGTGTAGGATAGAATTTATTCAGCTTTTTTGACGATTCAACAAGATCACCGCATCCCATTTCTTTACCAAACGAATAAATCTTTTGCACAAGCA